>DYKK01000128.1:0-2386 GCA_020722625.1 Anaeromyxobacter dehalogenans | reverse complement strand
ATCAAGCGGTCGGCACGTCGGGGAGGCCGCGGTCTCCCGGCCGCTGGAGGTAGGACCACCGGAACTCGTGGGCGCGCTTCGCGAACTCGGGGTCCATGACCTCCTTCAGCCGCGCCGCGTAGTCGTCGAGGCCCTTCGCGAGGTCCCCCTCGAGCAGGCGCTCACCGCCGGGCTGCGACGGCCGCGACCCGTGGGTCCGCACGGCCTCGCGCAGGACCTCGGGCCGGTCAATGATCGGGCAGGGACGCAGGGGGTTGTCGAAGGTGGCGAGTTTCTCGCGGATGTGGCGGAAGTAGACGCTGTCCAGGCACTCGATGAGCGGCTTGTCCAGGATGTTGTCCACCGAGAACTGGTGAAACACGCACGGCTCCACACCCCCGGACGCGTTGACGTGGAAATACACGCGCCCCGCGGACAGGCACCCGCCGGACAGTTCGCCGTCACACCAGAAGTCCGCGGCCACGATGGGCTTCGTGCGGCGGATCTCGCGGATGCGGCGCAGCCGGTGCAGGCGCTGTTCCGGCGTGGGCATCAGGTCCAGGTTCGGGTCGCGCCCGACGGGCATGTAACTGAAGTACCATCCGAGAAAGCAGCCCTTCGCGATGTAGTGGTCCACGAACTCGTCGCTGACCAGGACGTCGTTGTTGTGACGCATGGGCGTGGCCGAGAACCCGAACATCACGCCGGCCTCGCGCAACTCGTCCATCGCGCGCTCCACCTTCTCGTACACCCCCTTTCCCCGACGGGCGTCGGTCTCGGACGCGAAGCCCTCCACGCTGATGCAGGGGATGACGTTGCCGAGTTCCGCGAGCCTCGGGGCCAGGTGCTTGTTGTCGATCACGGTGCCGTTCGTGTAGGTCAGGAACTGGATCCCCGAGTGCTTCTCGAACATGTCCAGGAGGTCGCGCCGGAGGAACGGCTCGCCCCCCGAGACCACCACGAAGTAGATCCCGAGTTCCTCGCACTCGGTCAGCAGGCGGTCGAAGCGCTCCGTGGAGATCGCGTCCTCGCGGTCGTAGTTCGCGCTGTAGCATCCCTCGCACGCCAGGTTGCAGCGCATCGTGGGACTGACCACCATGATGGCGGGCCAGTCCCCGAGCCGCTTCGTGACCGCCGCGTGCTTGTCCCCGCTGAACAGCATCAGATTCCCGAACACGTTGTTCACGAAACGGCGGCGCACGTTTGGGTGGAAGCGGGACCACTGCGTCTTGAGTTCCCGGGCCAGTTTCAACAGGAATCTTCGGCCTTCCGGCATCGCGACCCCCTGCTGGAGGAGCCGCTCCATCACCCCGAACAGGACCGGGTCCGGGATGCGCATCACCGCCTCGGTCAAGGTGTTCAGGGCACCGGATCGCCACGCCTGCCACTGTGAGATCCCGATCATGACACCCTCCTTCCCGGGGGCCGGCCGGCCCCAAAATCAGGTGAACACGGTGTTTGTCTTATACGAGATGCCCCTTCCCTTGTCAAGTCGAAGTCTGCTATCTATTCATCCGTCTTTCGGAATCGGCGGGGGACCGATGCGACCGAAGACGGACCGGCAGGGAAAGGCAGGCGGGCGGAGCGGACCGACCGGCCGGAAAGAGGACGGGCGCGCGGCGGCGGGGCGGAAGAGGCGCGACCTCAACCGGGAGCGCCTGCTGACCACCGCGGCGCGCATGCTGCGGGACCACGGGTACGAGGGGGTGACCGTCGAGACCCTGTCGCGGGCGGCCCGGGTCAGCCGGACGACCTTCTACAAGCACTTCCAGGGGAAGGCGGACCTCCTGAAGGCCATGGTGGCCGAGGTCGCCAGGCGCGTGGAGGCGGCGATCGTCCCGCTCCGGAACCTGCCGGACCGGGGAGGAGTCGAGTCCGAGGTCCTCGCGAACATGCTGCGGGTGGTGGACGTCTTCGAGGCGTCGCTCCCGCTCTTCCGGGTCCTCTTCGGCGGGGGGCGCTGGACCGCCGGGCTCGAGGACGAGGCGGTCGAGGCGCTGGAGCAGCGGATGCTCGCCGTCATCCGCGAGGCCCTCGCGCAAGGGGTGCGGTTCCGGCTGATCCGAGCGCTGGACATCGAGGTCGCGACCCTCGCGATCTGGGGGAGTTTCCACAAGGTGATCCTGCAGCCCCTGGGCCGGGGCCGGATGGACGCGGACGAGGCGAGGCGCCGCGTCCCCCTCCTGGTGGACTACCACGTGGGAGGGCTCCTGGGTGCGTGAACGCCCCCACCCAGGGTCGCGACCCCCGCGTCACCGCCTCCGTGGAGGCGCGACCTACGAGTCGCGTCCGTCCACGATCCGCAATCCCGATCTCCGAAGAACGACGGAATACGTTGATTCGTCGCGGTCCCGTGCCAGCCGCGACTTGGAAGTCGCGGCCCCAGGGTGGTGAAATGAGACGAAGC
>DYKK01000127.1:1375-8922 GCA_020722625.1 Anaeromyxobacter dehalogenans | reverse complement strand
GTTCCGATATCGGTTCTAACGGGTCCGCGCGTTCGGCGACGAGGGCGGATTCACCGTCCGGGGTCTCCGCAAGTCCCGTCGCGCCGTGGTTCAGCCCCGAACCGAGAATTCACGTCGTGGGCATGTATCGTGCCGCCCCATCCCCTAGCGTTGCGTCGGCACGGGTGACGAATCCGTACCGACCCAAGGTGGGGATTGACCTGGCGGACGGACGACGATGGCGGTTGACAGGAAGACCCGGTTGATGCTACGGTTCGGGTACGTTCGAGGGGTCGTTCAGGGGTGCGCACGCACAGGAAGACAATGGCGGCAGACAACCAGAGTTTCGAGGAGCAGTTCAGGCTTCTGACGGGCCACGACCCGTTTCCCTGGCAGAAGGATCTGTTCCGGAAGTTCTCTCAAGGTCGGATCCCTCCACTCTGCAACGTCCCGACGGGTCTTGGCAAAACGAACGTCATCGCGGTCTGGCTGGTCGCGCTGGCCCGGGGGGTCGCGGTCCCCCGGCGGCTCGTGTACGTCGTGAACCGCCGAACGGTTGTGGACCAGACCACGGCCGAGGTGGTAAGGCTCAGGGAAAGCCTGCCCGGACTGGGGATTCCCGGCTTCGCGACCCTCGCGATCAGCACCCTGCGCGGCCAGTTCGCCGACAATCGGGAGTGGTCCACCGACCCCGCGCGACCCGCCGTGATTGTGGGGACTGTGGACATGATTGGCTCTCGCCTGCTGTTTTCCGGCTACGGCGTCGGGTTCAGGTCCCGGCCGTTGCACGCGGGACTCCTGGGGCAGGATGCGCTCTTGGTGCACGACGAGGCCCACCTGGAGCCGGCCTTCCAGCGCCTCCTGCGCGAGATTCAGCGCCAGCAGGCCGAAGGCGGGGAGTTCGCTCGATTCCACGTGATGGAAATGACAGCCACCTCCCGCCACGACAACGTGGACCGGGAGAACGTACTCACCCTGTCGCAAGCGGACGATGCGCACCCCGTCGTCCGGCAACGGATTCACGCGCCCAAGCATCTGACCTTCACGCGGGTCGCAGACGACGACGCCGTGACCGGGCGGGTCGCCGAGATCGCCCGCGGGTACAAAGACGACCACGCTGCAGTCCTGGTCTTCGTGCGCACGCTCAAGGCCGTCACCGACGTCGAGAAGGCGTTGAAAAAGACGAAGCGGCCAGTGGTCCTGCTGACCGGCACCCTCCGGGGCAAGGAACGCGACGCCCTCGTGGAACAGCCAGCGTTCAGGCGTTTCTTTTGGGGGTCGGAGCGCGGCGAGACCGTCTATCTCGTGTGCACCAGCGCGGGAGAGGTGGGTATTGACATCTCCGCGGACCACCTGGTCTGCGACCTGTCCACCTTCGAGAGCATGGCGCAGAGGCTGGGCCGGGTGAACCGCTACGGCGAGAGCCCCCATCACACGCGGGTTCACGTGGTGTACCCGGCTTCCCTCGACCAGCAAGCAGGACAAACCGGCGAGCAAGAGGCCGGCGAGATGAAGATTCGACGCGCGAGGACCCTGCGCTTGCTGCAAATGCTCCCGCCGGTCCCCGCGCAGAACGAAGAGGACGGACCTGTCCATGACGCGAGCCCGCAGGCCTTGATGACCCTCGCCGCGAGGGACGATTTGCCCTGCAGGGTCGAGGAGGCGTTCGCCCCTGAGCCCTCGATCCCAGTCGCGACCGATTCCTTGTTCGACGCGTGGGCGATGACGTCCATCCGACATCAGATGCCCGGACGGCCTGCTGTCGCCCCCTACCTGCATGGCCTGCATGGGGACTCGAAATGGGAGCCCCGGGAGACACACATCGCCTGGCGGGAAGAGGTTGGCGTGATCGCCGATGAAGAACTTCTGTCCCGCTATCCTCCCGAGGACCTTCTCGATGACTACCCCTTGTTGCCACACGAACTCCTGCGAGACCGGAGTGACCGATGCTTCAAGGAACTGAAGGTTCTGGCGGAAAAGCATGGGGACCGACCGGCATGGGTCCTCGACCCGCGAGGGTCAGTGCAGGTGCTGACGCTCAAAGCGCTGGTCGGCAATCGGCGGGCCAAGGACGTCATCGAGGACTGCACGGTACTCTTGCCGCCGGACGTGGGCGGGCTCGACAATGGGATGCTGGCAGGCGCGTCGCCCCATGCGGATGACGTGGCAGACGAGGCGAAGGATGAGCACGGCCGGCCGCTTCGGCTGCGGGTGTGGGATCAAGAGGCGGTCCCCCCTGCGCACCTCCGGCTGACCCGGACGATTGACACCCGGCCGGACGCGGACGACACCGGCGAGGACGAGGGTCTCCGGCGGTTCTGGCGGTGGTACGAACTACCTCGTGAAGGAACCGTGGCGAGCCACCGCGACGTCACATGGGAGACGCACGTCGCGGACGTGAAGGCCCATGCGGAACGCATCGTCCAACGGCTGTCCTTGCCCCGGGAGGTCGCGCATGCGGTCGTCCTCGCCGCGGAATGGCACGACCACGGGAAGAGGCGCGCGGCGTTCCAGCGCCGCCTCGGAAACCCGCGCTATCCGGAAGTCGTACTGGCCAAGTCGGGTCGCGGCGGCATCGGTCTGCCTGAGCCGTTTCGCCATGAGTTCGCCTCCGTGCTGGACGCCCAGACTTCCCCCGCGTTCGAGGGCCTCGACGAGGAAACGAGGGACCTGGCGTTGCACCTGATCGCGGCCCACCACGGCCGCGCCAGACCCCATTTTCCAGCCGACGAGGCATTCGACCCCGACGCGACTGACGCCGACGTGGAGGCCCTGGCCGGCGAAACGCCGCGCCGGTTCGCGAGGCTGCAACGCAAGTATGGCCGATGGGGCCTTGCGTACATCGAATCCCTGCTCCGCGTCGCCGACTGGGCGGCGAGCGCCCATCCATCGGCCGATGTGGACCAACCGGAGGACTGGCCATGACCCCTCTCGCCCCGACCCCGACCATCACCGTGAACGTGGACGCGACGAACCCGGGCCAGTTCTTTGCATGTTGCGCACTCCTCGAGCTGGCCGACCGCCGGTGGTCCGGGGCGGAGGGGTGGTTCTCGCGCGGGGATGGAACGTTCCTGATCGCCGCTCGCGGCTCGCTTGAGGAACTTGTCGAGAAAGTCGCCACCGCCGAGCTGACCGCAGTCCGGCCGTCGGACATCTACTCGTCGCCCTTGATCATCGGGGAACCGTTTCATCTTGTGATCGACTGGTGGGAATCGGACTCGACGGGAGCCAAGGACCTGAAGGTGTGGGCCGGGAGCATGGAGAGCGTCGGCATCGCACGGGCGATGCAGGGTGCGATGCGTGAAGACCCGCGCTTTCGTGGTTCAGACCTGTTCAACGTTGGGATGGTGGCCATGACGGCGGACGACCCCCCAAAACCAAAGGTGCCGTACCACTTTGACGCGAGGCGTTCGACCAACGCGCACACCCGTGATGTCGGATTCGCCACGGACACCGTCAAACTCGAGAGCGTCGGTCATCCCGCAGTCGAGTTTCTCTGTCTCGTTGGATTGCAGGTGAGTCGCCCCGCCCCGACCAACACCCTGCGTGTGTACGATTATTTTACGTGGCATGTTCCGCTGTTGCCCAGTCTCCTCCTGGCGGCGACGACCGGGTCCCTCGGCCTCGCGGATGCGCGCGGCTATCGTTTCCAGAACTGGTTTCGCACAGGCCAGAAGAAGCACAAGGCGTTTCGCCCGGCGGTTCCCCTCTCTTGAAAGGAGTGTGACCCATGGCTGATTCATCCGTCTTGTCCCGATTCGACCACTACTTTCGTGACGATGGCCCGGCGGCCCTGGTCATCCGCGAGTCCCTCGTTCCGGTCGAAGGCCCGGACGCGGTGCTGTTTCCCCCCACCTTCGCCGCCAGCCCCGGCGGCTTCCCGGGTGGGTACAACATCGATACCGATGCCCAGGGCCGCAGCGTATGCCTCATTGACAGCGTGGGCTCCCAGGCCAACCGGATCGAGCCTTTGTTCAAGACCGACAAATACAAGCACCTCGTTCCGCAGATCGTGGTCGTGGCCGGGGACCATCGCATCAACCTCCTCGAAGCCGGTCACCGCGCCGGCGATGCTCTTCTTCGCTGCTCTTCGTTGGGCGAGGAGCTGCAAAACGCCTTCAGGGACGCCCTACGCGGAAACGCCGAGACGCTCGCGCGAATCGCCCCCACATCGCTGGTGTTCGGCGTCTGGGACTCGCGGGACACACAGGTCAAATTCCCGCGGGTGGTTGCTTCCACCATCCGGGCGTTCAACGTGCGCGTCCTGACGCGTGGGGCCGTGTACATCCCGCCCGTGGACTACACCGCGCTCGACGTCTTCACCGAGGACGAAAAGGCGAAGGCGGAAGGCAACCAGAAGAGCCCGCTTGCGCAGCGGGGGTTCGTCCACAATCCAGCCTCCCACGTTCCCGGGGGCGTGATCGCCGAGGGAGGGATCCGGCGTGACGCGACGCTCGGGATCTCCGCGCTGCGCCAGTTGTACGCGGGCCGTGACGAGGACAAGACCCTGGCCCTGCGCCGATACATCCTCGGTCTGTCACTCGTCGCGTTCACGTCCAGACCCGATCCGTATCTTCGCCAGGGCTGCACGCTCGTACTCGACCCGAATCAGCCCCGAGAGTTCGTCGAGGTCCACGGAGACGGCCGGCGCGAGCCGTGCAACGTCACCCACGACGACGCGCTCCGATTCGCCACGGAAGCGGCCAGGGAGTTCCGGGTCGGTGAGGACCGGACGGTCCCATTCGAGAAGGAGCGAGCAAAGCAGGACGTGAAGACCGAGAAACCCGGCAAGCCAAAGCCGAAGCGCGGGGACAAGGGGACGGAGGATTCGCCGGACGAGGCGGAGCACGAGTGATGGCTTCCTACCTGCACATCGGCATCCGGTTTCTCGCTCCGTACTCGCATGGTCGAAACGGGGACGGAGGACCGGAATGGCCGCCGTCACCCCTGAGGATGTTTCAAGCGATGGTGGCCGCCGCGGCCGGACGCTGGAACGAGCGTGAACGTCTTGTGTACGCCGCGCCGGCTTTCGGCTGGCTCGAGACGCTGCCTCCACCCGAGATCGTCGCCTGCGCGGCGAAACCCTCCGAGCGCCCGTACCGACTTTACGTGCCGGACAATGTCGGCGACGTGCCCGCGAAATCCTGGTCCAGGGGCGGAAAGGTGAGCATCGCTGACTACCGGACGGAAAAGGACGTTCGCCCAGTGCATCTCGACGGAGATTCGGTGCATTATCTGTATCGGATCCCCGACGACTGGGCGGGCCGGCAAGATTTCATTGATGTCCTGAAGGTCACGGCTCGCTCCATGACCCATCTCGGGTGGGGGGTGGACATGGTTGCCGCGGACGCGGCGGTCATCACGGGTGAGCAGACGGCCGCTTTGCCTGGCCATCGTTGGCTGCCGGGCGCAGCCGATGGGGTCCCCTTGCGCACGCCCAAACGCGGGACGTTGGACGACCTCATGCGCAAGCACGCGGCCTTCCTCGGCCGCATCGCCGAGGAAGGCTTTCTCCTGGTGCCCCAGTTGCGTGCCTTCGACACTGTTCATTATCGGCGCCAGGATACCCCGCCCGGACGCCCCTACCGCGTCTTTGATCTCCGCACGGCCGACGGGTCCCGGTTCCGCTATCCGCACCGCAGGTTCCTTCACATCGCGGCCATGGTCCGTCACCTGGCCATCGAGGCCATGAAGGCCCATCCGCCCCGTGACGTGGGCCAGGACTGGGTCGAGACCTACGTGGCCGGCCACCGACGGACCGGCGAGGTTCATGGGACGACAGGGAAGGCCACCGAACAGAACGAGCGCCACCAGGTTCAAAACGGTGGGCATCGCCAGCTATCCTATGTCCCGATCCCGTCTGTTGGCCACGAGCATGCCGACCCGGGGATTCGTCGCGTGATGCTGATCGCGCCGGTTGGGGACGACAAACTGCTGGACTACGTCGCAAGACGCCTGGCGGGCCAGGTCCTTGTGCCGTTGCGAGGCGACGAGTTCGGGATGAGCGACCCGCCGATCCTCGTACCGGTTCAGCACGACAACGTCGCCCGTTTCTACACGAGGCCGGCGAACGTCTGGCACAGTTTCACCCCTGTCATCCTTCCAGGCCACGATGACCACAAGCCGGACAAGACTCGCGCCCTCATCCTGCGGGCGTTGGCGCAGTCTGACGTACCAGCCCCATGTGAATTCGAATGGTCCAAGTTGTCATGGTTTCGCCAGTCGTACTCTGCCCACAAGTTTGACAGGCAGGGCAGGCCCCAAGGGTACGTGCGTCCCGGACATCTCCTGACGCAGACGGCCGTGCACCTCACGATTCGTTTCAAGGACGGTCTCGAAGTCCCCGGGCCCCTCACCATCGGGGCCGGTCGTCATTGGGGCTTCGGACTGATGGTAGGATACCGCCCGGGAAAGGACCGGTCTGCCCCGGAAGCCCGATGAGGGGCTGACCAGGACGCCCCGTTCCTTGGTAACCGAATCTGTTGCCGCCCGGGGCGGAGGAGGGGGTCCCGCGTCCTCGGGTTCGACGGGCGCCACCGGCACGTTGCCCCATTGGCCGATATCAGGCATGGTCCCGGTCGCCGCCCCCTTCCGAATACGGCCGCCCGCCAGAACGTCCAATCCAGTGTTTGGCGCTTCAACCGGAGGAAGCGATGTCCAACACCACGACCGTCGTGACCACAGCGGGTTGGCAGACCGAGCGGGATCTGATCCCCGCCCGCATGCTGAACGAGTGGGTCTATTGCCCGAGGCTCGCCTATCTGGAATGGGTCCAGGGCGAGTTCGAGGACTCGGCCGATACGGTCGAGGGGCGCCACCAGCACCGGCGGGTGGACGTGGCGGGGCCTCTGCTTCCGGACCCGGACGACGTCCCGGAGGGTGAGGCGCCGCCCAAGGTCCACGCGCGTTCCATCACGCTGTCCGCCCCGGACCCGGGCGTCATCGCGCGGATGGACCTGGTCGAGGCCGAGGGGAGGGTCGCGACCCCCGTGGACTACAAGCACGGGCATAAGCCGGACCGGCCCGAGGGTGCCTGGGAACCCGACATCGTCCAAGTGGGGGCCCAGGCCCTGGTATTGCGCGCGAACGGCTATCAGTGCGAGCGTGGCTTCATCTTCTACGTGGGGTCCCGCGACCGGGTCGAGGTTCCCATCACGGACGCCTTGCTCGACCGAGTGCGGGAAGCGGCTCTGGCCCTGCGTGCAGCCGCCGAGGCGCAGCGACTCCCCCCGCCCCTCGACGACAGCCCCAAGTGCGCGGGATGCTCGCTCGTGGGCATCTGCCTGCCGGACGAGACGCGGCACCTGCAATCGCACGCGGTGCTCCCGGCGCCATCAAGACCCGACCTGGTCGCGGTCGAGCCCCGGGGCGATGAGGTCCGCCGCCTGTACCCCATCCTCCCGGACGCCCTCCCCGTCTATGTCCAGGACCAGGGCGGGTACGTGGGCAAGCAAGGCGACTGCCTGGTCCTCAAGGTGCGCGGCGAGAAGATCCTCGATGTTCCCATGCTCCAGACCAGCCAGCTGGCCATCTTCGGCAATGTCCAGGTCTCGACGCAGACGATCCAT
>DYKK01000127.1:0-1275 GCA_020722625.1 Anaeromyxobacter dehalogenans | reverse complement strand
CGCAACATCGAGTTGCGTCGTCACCAGTTCCGGCGCGCGGAGGACCCGGCGTTCTGCCTGGCCCTGGCCCGACGCATCGTCGCCGCAAAGGTACGCAACCAACGCACCATGCTTCGTCGCAACGGCGAAGGGGTGCCGCAGGCGGCGTTGCGCCGCCTGGAAGAACTGGCGGAGGACGCGGCCCGGGCGACCACCCGCGATTCCCTGCTCGGGATCGAGGGGATGGCCGCGCGCACGTATTTCGAGAACCTCCACCGGATGATCCGCCCGCGGGTCCCCGGCGACCAATTCGCGTTCAACTTCGAGGGCCGCAACCGGCGTCCTCCGCTCGACCCGGTCAACGCGATGCTGTCGCTGTGCTACTCCCTGCTGGCCAAGGACTGCGGGGTCGTCGTCACGTCGGTGGGCCTGGACCCCTTTCTCGGGTTCTATCACACGGCCCACCACGGGCGTCAGTCGCTCGCCCTGGACCTCATGGAGGAGTTCCGGCCCATCCTGGCGGATTCGGCGGTCATCACCGCGATCAACAACGGCGAAGTACGACCCGACGATTTCATCCGTGCTGCCCGGTCCGTGACCCTGAAGCCCGATGCGCGAAAGCGCCTGATCGAGGCTTACGAGCGTCGCCTGGACCAGGTCATCGCCCATCCCCTGTTCGGATACAAAGTTTCGTACAGAAAGGTCCTGGAGGTCCAGGCGCGCCTGTTGGGACGCTACCTGTTTGGCGAGATCCCGGATTTCCCGGCCATCCTCCCGAGGTGACGCGATGCGCAACCGCATCCTCGTTTCCTACGACATTTGCGACGACAAGCGACTGCGGCGCGTGTTCAAGAAGATGAAGGCATTTGGTCTGCACGTCCAGTACTCGGTCTTCGAGTGCGAACTGTCGGCCCGCGAGGTCGCGATCATGAAGTCTGCGATTGACCCGATCATCAACCACGCCGCGGACCAGGTCCTGATCGTGGACCTGGGTCCTTCGGACGGTCGAGGATCGGCGTGCATCGAGGCGCTGGGCCTTCCCTATCGCCCTCGAGAACGGAAACCGATCGTGGTGTGACCGCGACCGCTCGCGAGCGCCCTCGCGCTTCCGGAATTCCGGTACCCGCTCGATCTTCCATATTCTTGAGGAGTTGCATCACGGACCGACGCCCCAGGTTCCCTTCTCGACCCCGGTCATGCGACCACCGCTCGAAAACGGCCTTGCAATCCTCCGCAGTTCATGGAGAATCTCTGCGTAGGCCTTCCGCGGTCTCCGGACCGCGGCCCCATTGAAGC
>DYKK01000126.1 GCA_020722625.1 Anaeromyxobacter dehalogenans | reverse complement strand
CGGTCGCCGACTGCGTCAAACGTCGAGGATGCTTGTGCCGGCGATTCTCCGACAAAGGTTGATGGCGGATCAGGGGCCAGGCCCGCGACGCGCCGACACCCGCGCCCGCGAGAAGGGCTCACCGATGCTCCAGCAGGAACGGTCCCAGGGCCAGGGCGTCCACGCGGCGGTCGCGGAAGAGGCGGATCGCCTCGTCGGGCCGGCAGACGATGGGCTCGCCGTGGCGGTTGAACGAGGTGTTCAGCACGCTCGGGACGCCTGTCTTCTCGAAGACCAGGCGCAGGATGCGGTGGAGGCCGGGGGTGGCGTCCTCGTGCACGACCTGGGGCCGGGCCGTGCCGTCCAGGTGGACGACCGCGGGCGAGGCCCGTTTCATCGCCTCGGAGCAGCGAAAGGTGATGGTCATGAACCGGGCGGTGTGGGCCGCGCCGGGCGCGTAGTCCTCGTAGCACGCCGGCGCGGATTCCGCGAGGGTCGCGGGCGCGAAGGGCATGGTCTCGGAGCGGTCCAGGCGGGCGTTGAGCCAGTCGTTCACGCTCGGGTCGCCCGTGTGGAAGAGGATGCTGCGGTGGCCGAGGGCGCGGGGGCCGTACTCCAGGCGGCCCGTGAACCGGCCCACCACCTTCCCTCGCACGACCAGGTCCGCGACGCGGGCGTCCACGTCGGCGCAGCGCTCGTACGGGAGGCGGGCGTCCTCCAGGGCGCGGCCCATCTCGTCCTCGGCACAGTCCGGCCCCAGGAACACGTGCGGGATCGGGTGTGGGGCGAGGCCGACCGTCTCGGCCAGGTGCGCGAGCGCGGCCCCGACCGCGATCCCCTGGTCGCTCATGGCGGGGTGGATGAAGACGCCCTCCACTTCCGGGAGGTTCCACAGGCGCTGGTTCACGAGGACGTTCGCGAAGACCCCGCCCGAGAGGACCAGGAAGCGGTCGCCGGTCTCGCGCAGGGCGCGGCGCACGAACGCGACCAGGAGGTCCTCGAGGCGCTTCTGGGCCGCGGCGGCCACGTCCGCGGGGGAGAAGCGCGCGAGGTCCCGGTGGGGCCCGCGGCGGCGGGACTTGCGCCACAGGGGCCACAGGACGAAGCGGCGGTCGTCATCCTCGAGGCGGAACAGGCGTTCCATGACGGGATACGCGGGCCGCGGGTCGCCCCGGGCCGCGAGCCCGGTCACCTTGCCGGCGTTCAGGACGTGGATGCCCAGGAGTTGCGCGATCTCGCCGTAGAACTGGCCCGGCGAGTCCAGGGCCCCCGTGCCCCACATCGGCGCGCAGCGCCCGGCGCGGCACGCGAAGACGCGGCCCGACAAGCCGTCCCCGAAGTGGTCCACGGACACGGCGAGGGCCTCGGGAAAGGGCGACGTCAGATACGCGGAGTACGCGTGCGCGGTGTGGTGGTCCACGAGGGGGACCTCGCGGCCGAAGCGGCGGCGCAGGAGCGCGCGGTTGAGGGCCTCGACCGCGCGGCCGGCCGCGGCGCGGCGCCGCAGGAAGTCCTGGAGGGTCAGGTACGCCTTGTGGCGCAGGCCCAACAGGTCGTGCTCCCCCTCGATGGGGGCGGTCCCGAACAGGCGGGGCAGGAAGTGGAGGCGGTTCCCGGCCACGACCGCGTCCACGTCCGCCAGGGGGACCCCGGCGATTCGCAGGACCTCGGCGACCGCGCGGGCCGGGAACCCGCCCTGGAACTTGACGCGGGTCAGGCGCTCCTCGGCCACGGCGGCCACGATGTCACCCCCGCGCAGCAGGGCGGCGTTCGCGTTCGAGTCCTCGTGGACCGCCAGGACGAGCGGGGTCATGGTCCGCCCCCTCC
Source organism: Anaeromyxobacter dehalogenans (assembly GCA_020722625.1). Classification (GTDB taxonomy): domain Bacteria; phylum Myxococcota_A; class UBA9042; order DTJE01; family DTJE01; genus DYKK01. The sequence continues at coordinate 7,132 of DYKK01000126.1, read as the reverse complement.
CCGCCGGCGCCGGACCCACAGAACGCGCGCGCCCCCGGCCGCGTTGAACAGCGTGGCCACGCCGAAGACGAGCGCGGGCCGGATGGACGTGCCGAGGAGCCAGGCCGCGCAGAAGCAGGCCATCGGGACCACGAGGAGGGCGAAGGTGAACGCCTCCGCGAGCATCCGGGGGACCGCGGGTCCCTCCCGGTCGCGGCGCAGCGCGAAGAGGAGCCCCGGCAACACCAGGCAGTACACGAACGCGACGGCCTGTCCCAGCAGCGTCGTCACGGCCCGGCCTCCCGCGTGAACCGCCCGAGGAACAGGTCCGCGAGCCCCGCGAACACCGTGCGCACGAGGGGCCGGAGCCTCGCGGTGCCCGTCAGGACCAGCCGCGCCAGGTTGAAGAGCGTGCGGGGACGCAGGTAGAACCCGCGCACGATGCGGCGATGCCAGCGGCGCACCTCGCCCGGGGGCATGGAGCCGTGCGCGAGGACCGTGTCATTCAAGAACGAATATTGTGACCAATCATCGGTCGAGACCCAGCCCTCGGACTCGGCCACGTCGCGCAGGGGGGTCCCGGGATAGGGGGTCAGAAAGGACACCTGGAGGTAGTCCGGCGCCACGCGGAGCACGAGGTCGCGCGTGCGGCGGAGGTCGTCCGCCGTCTCGCCGGGGACGTTCAGGATGACGAAGGCCATGGTGGACATCCCGGCCTGGCGCGCCGCGCGGAACGCCTGAACGATCACCTCCTCGGTCAGCCCCTTGCGCAGGAACCGGCGTCCACGCTCCGAGGCGGTCTCGATCCCGAGTTCCACGCGCACGCACCCGGCGCGTCGCATCCGTGCCAGCAGGTCCCGGGTCACCATGTCCGGCCGGGTCAGGCAGATCCAGCGCGCCCGGCGCGGCAGGCCCGACGCCTCGACGCGGTCGCAGAACTCGACGACCCACTCCGGGCGGCTCGTGAAGGTGTCGTCCACGAACGAGAAGAACTCGACCCCATGGCGGCGGTGGACCTCCTCCATCTCGGCCGCCACGCGGGCGGGGTCGCGGAACCGCATGGCCCGGCCGAAGAAGAAGGGCACCGCGCAGTAGATGCACGCGCAGGGGCAGCCCCGCATGGCGAGGAGCGTGGTGAACGAGTCCGAATCCGTGCACCGGTAGCGGTCCATGGGCAGGAGGTCCCGGGCGGGCGGCGGGAGGGCATCGAGGTCCGCGAGGGGTGGGGGCATCCCGGTGTCCACGGTCGAGCCGTCCGGGGCGCGGAACGCGAAGCCCGCGACCCGGCGGGCGGCGGCGATCCCCCCGTCCGCGAGGGCCTGGAGGAGCAGCGGAAACGAGTGCTCGGCCTCGCCCCGGGCCACGACGTCCACCGAGGGCAGTTCGCGCAGGGTGCGTTCGGGCAGGAAGGTCGCGTGCGGTCCCCCGACCACGGTGATGGCGCCGGGCGCGCGGGCCTTGACGGCCTCGCACACGGCCCCGGCCAGGCGCACCGTCGCGGTCGTGGCCGTGACCCCCACGACGTCCGGGGAATCGCGACAGGTCTCCTCCGCGGTGCGGGCCAGGGTCAGGGCCAGGGCGTTCGCGTCCACGATGCGGACCTCGTGGCCCGCGTCCCGGGCGGTGGCCGCGATGGAGGCGAGGCCGAGGGGCGGTCCCACGGTGGTCTGGGCGATGCGCCGGATGCGGCGCTGGAAGTTCGGATTGACCAGGGTGACACGCACCGCCCCGCCCTCGCCCGAACGGACCGGGCCAAGGGTACCAGAGAAACCGCTGGATGGCCGCGCAGACCGGCGCGGAACGCTAGCGGAAATCGTGGGAGGGGGCGTGGCCGGGCAGCGGAAGCGGCGGGACCCACACGTCCTCGGCGACCAGGTGGACCACGCCGTCCTGGACCTGGAGCCGCCCCGTGACCCCCAGGAACGGGTGCGTCTTGACCGTCACCTGGTGGCGCCGCCAGACCGACTCCCACAGGACGACGTTCACGAAGCCGGTCTCGTCCTCCAGGGTCAGGAAGGTCACGCCGCCGGCGTTCTCGGGCCGCTGGCGGCAGATCACAAGCCCGGCGTAGCGCACGGGGCTTTGGTCCGGCATCGCGGCGACCGTGCGCGCGTCGGGCAGGCCGCGGGCGCGCAGGGCCGGCCGCAGCGGGGACAGGGGGTGACCGCGGGGGCTGTGGGACGAGGCGCGGTAGTCCCAGGCGATCGTCTGGAACGCGTCCAGCGCGGGGAAGGAGGGGGCGGCGTCGCGGCCCGGCAGGTGGAGCGGCGCGCGGGCGGCGCGGGCCAGCGAGCGCACCTCCCACAGGGCCGCCCGGCGCGACAGGCCGAAGCCCTCGAAGGCCCCGGCCTCCGCGAGCGACGCGAGCGCCCCGGCGTCGAGGCCGGTGCGACGCACGAAGTCCTCGAGCGACGCCCACGGCCCGGCGGCCGCGGCCCGCTCGATGCGCGCCCGGTGGGCCGACCCCAGGCCCTGGACCCACCGCAGACCCATGCGGATCGCGAGGTCCGAGGCGCCGTCGTCCCCGCGTCCCCGCCCGCGCGGCTCGAGGGTGCAGTCCCACGCGCTGTGCAGGACGTCCACCGGACGCACCTCCAGGCCGTGGCGCCGCGCGTCCTCGACGAGGGTCGCCGCCGAGTAAAACCCCATCGGCTGCGCGTTGAGCAGGGCGCACGTGAACTCGGCCGGCCAGTGGCGCCGCAGCCACGCGGTCGCGTAGCAGATCAGGGCGAACGACGCGGCGTGCGACTCGGGGAAGCCGTACTCGCCGAAGCCGCGGATCTGCTCGAACACTTGCTCGGCGAACTCCTCGGGGATCCCCTTGGCCTTCATGCGGGAGACCAGACGCTCGTGGTGCTGCTCGATGCGGCCGGCGCGCCGCCACGCGGCCATGTCGCGCCGCAACTGGTCCGCCTCGCCCGCCGTGTAGTCCGCGGCCACGACCGCCAGGCGCATGACCTGCTCCTGGAACAGCGGCACGCCCAGGGTCTTGCGCAGGACCGGCTCCAGGCACGGGTGCGGGAAGGCGACGGGCTCGAGCCCCTGGCGGCGACGCAGGTAGGGATGGACCATGCCGCCGGTGATGGGTCCGGGACGCACGAGGGCGATCTCGATGACCAGGTCGTACCAGGTCCGGGGTCTCAGGCGCGGCAGCATGGCCATCTGCGCGCGGCTCTCGACCTGGAAGACGCCGACCGTGTCGCCGCGGCACAGCATGTCGAAGGTCTCGGGGTCCTCGGCGGGGATCGAGTGCATGGCGAGGTCCACGCCCCGGTGGCGCCTGAGGAGCTCAAAGCACAGGTCGAGGTGCGTGAGGGCGCCGAGGCCCAGGAGGTCCACCTTGAACAGGCCCAGGGCCTCGACGTCGTCCTTGTCCCACTGGATGACCGTGCGGCCCTCCATCGTCGCGTTCTCGATGGGGACGAGGCCGTGCACCGGCTCCTGGCCCAGCAGGAAACCGCCCGGATGGATGGACAGGTGGCGCGGGAAGTCCTGGACCTCGGCGACGAGGCGCAAGAGGTGGCGCGAGGCCTCGGCCTCGGGGTCCAGGCCCGCGACGCGCAGGTCCTCGGCGGTGGGCAGGTCCCGGTGGGACAGGATCTTCGCCAGGCGGTCCAGGGCGGTCGCGGGCAGCCCCAGGGCCTTGCCCACGTCCCGCACGGCCGAGCGCGGGCGGTAGCGGACCACGTTCGCGACCATGGCGGCGCGGTCGCGGCCGTGCGCCTCGTACACGTGGCGGATGACCTCCTCGCGGCGCGCGTGCGCGATGTCCAGGTCAATGTCGGGCGGCTCGGCGCGTTCGCGGCTGATGAACCGCTCGAACAAGAGATCGACGCGGGTCGGGTCCACGGCGGTGATGCCCAGGCAGAAGCAGACGGCCGAGTTGGCGGCGGAGCCGCGGCCCTGGCACAGGATCCCGTTCGCGCGGCAGAACCGGACGATCTCGTGCATCGTCAGGAAGTAGCCGCCGTAGTCGAGTTCCTCGATCAGGTCCAGTTCCCGCTCGACCTGGGCGCGCACGGCCTCCGGGACGGCGCCGCCGTAGCGCTCGCGCGCGCCCTGCCAGGTCAGGCGGCGCAGCCAGGCGCCCGGCGAGTCCACGCCGTCCGGCAGGCGCTCGAGCGGGTAGCGGTAGCGCAGATCGGCCAGCGAGAAGGCACAGCGGGCCGCGACCTCGCGGGTGCGGGCCACGGCCTCGGGGTCGTCGGCGAACAGGGCGGCGAAGCGGTCGGGCGCCGCCAGGGCGTGGCCGTCGTTGGGCCGGATGCGGCGGCCGGCCTCGTGGATGCAGACCTGGTGACGGATGCAGGTCAGCACGTCCTGGAGGGCGCGCCGCGCGGGCACGTGGTACAGGACCTCGACCGCGGCCACCACGGGGATCCCCAGGCGGGCGGCGCGCTCGCGCAGGCGGCGTTCCGCCTCGACCTCGTCGGCCCGGCGGTGACGGGCGAGCATCGCGTAGAGGGCGTCTCCGAAGGCGTCCTTCAGGCGGCCCGCGACCGCGCCGGGGTCGGGCCCGCCGGCCAGCAGGCCCTCGCGCCCGCCCCACAGCGCAATCAACCCCCCGGCCGCGCCGCAGACCTCGTCCCAGGACACGCGGCACGTCCCCTTGGGCGATCGGAGGCGACCCGCGGTGATCAGGCGGCACAGGTTCGCCCACCCGCGGCGGTCGCGGACCAAGAGCACGATGGACGACCCGTCGTCCACCGTGACCTGGCTGCCGAGGATCAGGGGCAGGCCCAGGTCGCGCGCCCGGACGTGGGCCCGCACCGCGCCGTACACGCCGTCGCGGTCGGTCAGGGCCAGCGCGGGCAGCCCCATCCGGTGGGCCTCCTCGACCAGTTCCTCGGGGTGGCTCGCGCCCTCCAGGAAGGATCCGTTGCTCTTGCACCAGAGCGGCACGTAGGACATCACTCCACCCGCCCCTGGAGGAACCACCGGTCCCGCACGCCGTCCCGGAAGACCCACAGCACCTCGCCGTCTTGCGTCTCGGCGAACCAGTACTCGCGGCGTACCTCCCGGCGCCACCACCCGCCCGAGACCTCGAACGGCCCGATCCACCGCGTCACACGGCCCACGCCGCGCAGCCTCGCCGGCCCCGGCGCGCGGGCGGTCCCGGCCCGCGCCGGGATCTCCCGCGGCCGGTCCATGATGCGGCGCACCATCGCGCGTTCCGCCCCATCCCGAGGCGACGGCGCGGCCAGGGCCTGGAGCGGCTCCCACGCGAACCCCGCCTCCGGCAGGTGCGCGTCCCGCAGGCACGCCCGGACCACCGCGCCGTCGCCGAAGCGCGCCCGCAGCCGCGCGAAGGCCCGGCCCGCCGCGGACAGGTCGCGCCGTGTCTGCCGGAACAACCGGAGTTGCTCGACGGTGGCCGCCGCGCCCTCCACCCGGACCTGGAGCGCGGTCACGCCCGCCGGCAGGTCCGCGGCCTGAAGGCGCAGCCACACCAGGGTCATCACCTGGCCCGCGTCCAGGGTCGGATCGGCCGGTCGCAGCGTCCACGTCACCACCGGTGGGGGCGGGCGTGCGAGGGCCGCAGGACCAGGGAAGATCAGGTCATCCAGCGTCAGCCGCACCTCGACCGACGCCATCGCCTGCCGCCGCGCGGCCAGGGCCTCCAGCAACGGGTCCAGCAACCGCTTGATCGCAAACGCAATCCGATCCAGGTCGTCGTCCGGGCCGTCCAGGTCCGCCTGCCGGACGAGCGGCTCCTCGAACGGCCGCGGCCGCAACGGGTCGTCCTCCTCCCCCGACGCCCGCCGGTGCAGGCGGTACGCCTCCTCCCCGAAGCGCGCGAGCACGGCCCGGGCGGGCAGGCTCAGCAGGTCCCCTACGGTCCGCACGCCGAGTTGCTCGAGCCCGTCCCGGGCCCACGGGGGCAGGTCCAGCCGCGCAAGGGCCACGCCGCGCGCCGCCGCGTCCTCGTCCGCCGGGGTCCGAAACGACCGGAACCCCGCGGTGGACCGCGCCGCCGCGTACGTCCCGAAACGCGTGAACCCCACGGCCACCCGGGCCTGGAAGCCCGCCTCGGCCAGGTCGTCGCGCAGGGCCCGCGCCCACGCGCCGGTCGTCCGGTACAGCCGCGCGAACCCGCGCACGTCCAGCCAGAACACACCCGGCTCGTCGTTCGAAGGCTCCACGCCGGGCGAGAAACGGTCCAGACGCGCGGCCAGCAGGTCCACCGCGCGCCGGATCACCGGCGGCGGGACCACGCCCGCCCGCAGGCCCCGCGCCAGCGACAGCGCCGCCGCGTACCGCTGCCCCGGGCGCACCCCGCCCGCCCGCGCCTCGTCGTTCACCCACAGCACGGCGGCCTGGGGCCGGTCTTCGGCCACCACGGCCACCGGCAGGCCCCGCCAGTCCGGATGGTCGCGCAGCAGGATCTGCAACGGCAGCACGGGGACCTCAACGCAGGCCAGCCGGTCCATGACACGCCTCCCGGTGCGTCCGGCCCGGGCCGCGCCGCTTGTCCTTCAGGACCCGCACCTCCAGGCCCGCGCGCCCTGTGCGCCGCGCCTCGGCCCGCAGCGACACGAGCGACCCCAGCGAGGGGTCGTCCGCCCCCTTCCGGGTCAGGAAGACCACGGCCGTGTCGTGCTTCCGGGCCAGGCCCGCCAGTCGGGCCACGGCCGCGGCCGGCACGTCGGGCCGCACGTCCTCCAGGTCCACCACCACGAGGCCGAGGGCCCCGGCGCGCAGCAACTCGTCCGCCGCGGTCGCGGCCCCGACCGGGTCCGGCGCCCGGACCACCGCCACGGCCCGCAGGTCCACGCCCCCGGAGGCCGCGTCCGGCGGGTAGAACGTGCTGCCGGGCAGGGCGATCCACGCCACCGCCTCGCCGCGCCGCTGGGCGTCCAGGACCAGGGCGAAGGCCGCGGTCAGGCACGCCGGCGCCCCGCGCCCGGACACTTCCACCAGGCGGCCGGCCACCTCGGGCAGGTCCCACGACGCCTCGGGCCGGTCCGGGGCCGAGGGGCGCGCCCGGGGGAACGACCGCAGCGAGATCGGAAGCACGCGACCCATCGGAGACTCCAACGGTCGCCGTCGCCACGAGCGACGGTCCCCAGATCCGCCATCAACTTCCACAATTCTCCGAATAGACATGAAATTTACTTCGTTTCATTTCACCACCCTGGGGCCGCGACTTCCA
>DYKK01000485.1 GCA_020722625.1 Anaeromyxobacter dehalogenans | reverse complement strand
GGATTTCGGATTTCGGATTGAAGCTGCAGACCCGCTGCCGTGAGATGGTGGTGAATGAGGATCCTCGTCAAATCCAATAGATTCAATGGGTTGTGAAATCTGACGGCCGATTCTGGTCGTCCAGGTCCACTTGTCAGGCTCGAACGCTTTTGTTAGGGAAGGAAGCATGAAGGGCTCCGCAAACGCCCCCACGACCGTCGCGCGCGCCGGGGGCGGCCCCGTGGACCTCGTCGCTCTCCTCCCCGAGGAGGTCTCGACCCTGCTCGCCCCGCTCGGGGAGCCCCCGTACCGCGGGCGCCAGGTCTTCGCGTGGGTCCACGCGCGGCGGGCCGGCGACTTCGACGCCATGAGCGACCTGCCGAAGGGCCTCCGCGCCTGGCTCGCGGAGCACGCGGCGATCTCGCGCCTGGAGCCCCGCGCGGTCCTGGACTCGTCCGACGGGTCGCGCAAGGCCCTGTTCGAGGTCCCGGGCGGAACCATCGCGTCGGTCCTGATGCCGGCCGAGGACCGCGTGACCCTGTGCGTCTCCTCGCAGGTGGGGTGCCGGATGGGGTGCGCCTTCTGCCTGACCGGGCGGATGGGACTGACCCGCAACCTGACGGCCGCCGAGATGGTGGGGCAGGTCCTGGCCGCGTCCCGCCTGCTTCCCCCGGGGCGGAGGGTCACGAACGTCGTGTTCATGGGCATGGGGGAGCCCCTGGACAACCTCGCGGAGGTCGTGCGGGCCGTGCGGGCGATCACGCACCGCGAGGGGCTCCGGGTCGCTCCCAGGCGAACCACGGTCTCGACCGTGGGGCTGATCCCGCGCCTGCGCGAGTTCATCGAGGCCGGGACGGGGGCGAGCGTCGCGGTCTCCCTGTGCGCGACCACCGACGAGGCCCGGCAAGCCGTGGTCCCCATCGGGAAGAAGTACGGCCTCGAAGACCTGGTCACGGTCCTGCGCGAGATGCGGCCGGGCCACGGTCACCGGCACACCATCGAGTACCTGATGCTCGAGGGGGTCGGGGATTCCATCGAGGACGCGCGACGCCTCTCGCGCATGCTGGCGCGTTTCCCGTCCAAGGTGAACCTGATCCCGTTCAACCCATGGCCCGGGGCCCCGTTCCGGCGCCCCTCGGACCGGGCCGTCGAGGCGTTCCACCAGTTCCTGTCGTCCCGGGGACACCTCGTGACGATCCGCCACAGCCGGGGTCAGGACATCGGAGCCGCGTGCGGGCAACTGGGGACCGCCGACCCAAATCCGCCACCAGATTTCGCCAAGCGTTGAAGTCGCTTCAAAACGACCACGTACCGATTCACCACCCTGGGGCCGCGGACCCTGACGGATGAAACCGACCCTTTGGCCGCGGGCAGTGCCCGCGGGTC
>DYKK01000125.1 GCA_020722625.1 Anaeromyxobacter dehalogenans | reverse complement strand
CCCGGACCCCGGATCCCGGACCCCGGATCCCGGACGCCGGACCCCGAACCCCGGACAATTGTGGCGGCGAAATCGCGTGGCGGATCGTGGGGGGACGCCGTTGACACGACGCCTCTTCCTGGATTAGAAAGGACGCAGCGTTTCGAGGAGACGGAGCGATGAGCCGGACCACCGACAACCTGAAGGCCGCGTTCGCGGGCGAGAGCCAGGCGAACCGCAAGTACCTCGTCTACGCGGACAAGGCGGAGGCCGAGGGACTGCCCCACGTGGCGAAACTCTTCCGCGCGGCCGCGGACGCCGAGACCGTGCACGCGGCACGGCACTGGCGGGCCGTCGGCATGGTCCGGAGCACGATCGAGAATCTCGAGGACGCCCTGCGCGGCGAGACCTACGAGGTCAACGAGATGTACCCGGCCTTCCTCGCCCAGGCCGAGCGGGACGAGGAGATCACGGCCCAGTACGCCTTCAAGGGGGCCCTGGAGGCCGAGAAGGTCCACATGGGTCTGTTCGAGCGGGCCATCGAGGCCGTCAGGGCGGGCGGGGACGTGGCCCCGTTCCGGGCTTACACCTGCACGGTCTGCGGGTACACGCACGTCGGGGACCCCCTGGACGAGTGTCCGGTCTGCAAGGCGAAGTGGAAGGCGTTCCGGGAGGTCGCGTGACCCCGTCCGGCGCGGGAGGAGCGGCCCGGTTCGGGGAGGCGGGACCGCGGCCCGGCGACCCGGGAGGTGGGCGATGTTGAAGGTGGCCCCGTCCGTCATCGCCGGGGACCAGGCCCGCCTGGGCGAGGAGGTCCGTGCGATCGAGGCCGCCGGCGCGGACCTCGTGCACCTGGACGTCATGGACGGGCACTTCGTCCCCAACCTGACCCTGGGTCCCGGGGTGGTCAAGGACCTGCGCAAGGAGACGTCGCTTCCGTTCGATTGCCACCTGATGCTCGACGAGCCCGCCCGTTACGTCCGCGCGTTCGCCGACGCCGGGGCGGACCGGATCAGCGTGCACGTCGAGGTCCCCGGGGCGGCGGCGGCCCTGCGCGAGGTCCGCGCCCTGGGCCGGCTGGCGGGGCTCGCCTTCAACCCGGACACCCCGGCGGCCGCCGGGGACGGGCTCCTGGCGCTCGCGGACTTCGCGGTCGTGATGACCGTGTATCCGGGATTCTACGGGCAGGCCATGATTCGCCAGGCCCTTGACAAGGTGCCCGTCTTGCGCGATAAGTTCTGGGCCTTGGGTCGCGACCCCGTCATCCAGGTGGACGGGGGGGTCGCGTCTGACAACGTGGGGATCGTCGCCGCCGCGGGCGCCACCGAGGTGGTGGCCGGCGCCGCGGTCTTCAAGGCCCGGGAGTACCGGGCCGCCATCGAGGCCCTGCGGTGGGGTGGTCCTTTGGTTTGACATCGGGGCGTAGCGCAGCCTGGTAGCGCACATGGTTCGGGACCATGGAGTCGCTGGTTCAAATCCAGTCGCCCCGACTGCATGTCGGCACACGTGCGTCCGGCTCCGTTCCAGAACCTCGGTGGTAATGCGACCGGGATTTGAACCCGCTCGCGGCGCAGCGCTCGTGACACCACGCCGTCCGACGACTTCCACTCGAGGATTGAGGTTCCGAATGGCTGAGATTACCACACGATTGATTGTCACGGCAGTGGTGTTTTTGGTCGCGTGCGGCGTCAAGCCGGACGAGAAGTCCGGGGGTGACCACGAGCGCCACAAGGCCACCCCCGTGAAGGTGGGCGAGGCGGTCGCGGACTCCGTGTCCTACAAGGACGGCGACCGGACCGACTGGAAGGTCGTCGAGTGCCCGGACGCGGGGTTCCTGACGGTCCAGGTCAACCTGGATAACCCGCAAAGCGACATCCTCGTCGCGCTCTTCGACCGGTACGGCAAGCCCGTGGCCAGGATGATGCACCGCAAGGCGGACGAGTCTCCCCTTGTTCAGTTGATCACGCAGGCCGCCCCGGGTCGCTACTTCATCCTGGTCCAGGCCGCGGGCGAGGGCGCGAAGACCGGGTACGCGCTGAAAGTTTCGTTGCAATAGCGTTCATCATATTCGAAATTATCACGCGAAAGTAGGCCACGCCGTGAATCCCGGTCCCCGGGAACCTGGATTCCGAGGGCCGTGACCCGTGCTAGAATCATGCCCGTTGACGGAATGGAGGCCCGGAAATGAACCGTACGGCGGTCTGGTCGGCGGCGGGAATCGCGCTCATGGCGTGGATGGGATGCGGCGGGGGTACCCAGTCGCCTCCGGCGGACCCGGGGGTCGAGGTCCGGGCCGACGCGGCCGGAGAGGCCGAGGTCGCCGCGGACCTGCCCCCGGAACCGGCGGGCGACCCCGGTCCGGAGGTCGAGTCCGCGGATCCGGGTCCCGCGGACCCCGGAGAGGACACGACCTCGCCGAAGGGGTACGTCTCCGCCCGGCGGACCGCGTTGCCGCTCGACATGGTGGGCGGGGACAACGCCTATGGGATTCGCGGGAAGTCGTTCATCCTGGAGAACGACCAGGTCCGTTTCCTGATCCAGGACGCGGGGGCCGCGGTGCACCTGGGCGTCTATGGCGGGACCCTGATTGACGCGGACCGGCGACGCGCCCCGGGCGAGGACGGCAACGACCAGTTCCGCGAGGTCTTCCCGATGGTGGGCTTCCGCGTGGCGACGGTCGCGCTCGTCGAGGTCGTGAAGGACGGATCGGACGGGACCGAGGCCGTGGTCCGCGTCACCGGGAACGACGGTCCAACGGGCATCACGAAGTTCATTGACGACCTGGGCCAGCCGCTCGGGGTCACGATCGAGACGGACTACATCCTGCGGCCGGAGGTGCCCTACCTCTTGATCCGGACGCGCGTGGTCAACCCGGCGGACCAGGCCCTCGGCCCGCTCGCGGTCGGGGACTTCGTCTCGTTCGGCGGCGCGAGCAAGGTCTTCACGGCGGAGGGAGGCTTCACCGGGAATCCGATGGAGGTGGCGGCGTTGACCTCGACGGGGCGCGGGGCGTCGTATGGGTACGCGGTGTCGTCCGGCGAGATCACGATCCCCTACCAGGAGAGCAACGCCACGGTCGCGATCCTCGGGACGGACTTCGCGGTGCCGGCCAAGGGGTCGGCATCGTACGACCGCTTCCTGATCGTGGGCCGCGGAGACGTGGCCTCGGTCCTGGAGGTCGTGCAGGACCTGCGCGGCGACGAGGTCGTCCGCGCGGGCGGGACCGTGCGCGACGAGGGCGGAGCCCCCGTCGCGGGCGCCGTGGTCACCGCGTTCCAGGCCGGCGAGGGGCACCCCGGCGGGGGGCACGCGGTCAACCAGGCATTCACGGCCGCGGACGGGCGCCATGAAATGACGCTTCCCCCGGGGACCTATGACCTCGTGGCCTCGGTCCCGGGGCGCCTCCGGGTGGTCCGGGAGGCCGTGGACCCCGCGAAGGTGGCGGCGGACTTCCAGATGGCGCCCGAGGGGCGGGTGGGACTCGACATCGTGGAGCGCGACGCGGGTGGCCAGTCCCTGGGCCACATCCCGGCCAAGGTCTCGCTGTCCTGCGGGGAAGGGGCCGAGGCCCCCTGGCCGGACCTGAACGAGGGCGAGCGCCACGGCCTGTGCGCGGTCCTGTTCCAGACGCACGGCGAGGAGGTCTTCCCCGTCAAGCCCGGCCGCTATCGCGCCCTGATCTCGCGGGGGCTCGAGTACGAGACGGAGACCGTCGAGGACCTCGAAGTCAAGCCGGGTCAGACGGTCTGGATAGAAAAGAAGATCTTCCGGTCGGTGGACACGACCGGCTGGCTCGCGGCGGACCTCCACCAGCACACCTTTGGGAGCATTGATTCCGAGATGTCGCACCGGGACAAGGTGATCGAGAACCTGGCGGAGGGCGTCGAGGTCGCGGCCGTCACGGACCACGACAACATCACATCGTACGGTCCGGCGATCCAGAACCTGGGGGTGGACGACCTGATCGCGTCCCTGGACGGGGACGAGGTCTCCGCGAGCGGGCGCGGGCACTTCAACATCTTCGAACCCGAGGGGACCCACGAGGAACTCGACGCCTTCCGGGGCGCGCAGATGTATGCCTTCCGGACTATCCCCGAGCTCTTCGAGGCCCTGCGCGCCATCCCGGGCGTGCGCGTGATCGAGGTCAACCACCCGCGCGACGGCCAAGACGCGTATTTCTCGTTCGCCCGGTACGACCCGGTCACGGGGCTGTCCTACGGCACGCAGGAGGTGATGACCCTCGATTTCGACACCGTGGAGGTCAAGGATTCGCTCGGCGACCCGGAGCAGTTCCTGCCCGAGGCGGACCAGGCCGTGTCGGACCAGGCGAAGTGGGGGTCCCAGGACATCCCGGTGCTGCGGGACTTCTTCTCGCTCCTGAACCAGGGCAAGCACGCGTGCGCGGTCGGCGTGTCGGACGCCCACGACCGCAACGACGGGGTCGGGTACTCGCGGACCTACCTGGCGATGGGCACGGACGACCCCTCCCAGGCCGAACGCGACCTCATCCTGGACGCGCTCCTCGCCCAAAAGGCCGTGGTGTCGAACGGGCCGTTCATTCGGCTGACGGTAGGCGACAAGAACCCGCTCGGTCACACCGATCCAACCGCCCTGCCCGAGGACGGCCCCCTCGTGGTGGACGTGCAGGTCCTGGCCGCCTCGTGGATCGGGGTGTCGCGCCTCGAGGTTTATGCGAACGGGCGCCCGGTGCGCCTCCAGGAGGTCGCGGGCATCCTCATCGAGATCGAGAACCCCAAGGCGACCGACCCGCTCTTCGCCCCGATCCCGTTGCCCAACACGACCCCCACGGCGGTCGAGCGCCTGCACACGCAGGTCCACCTGTTCCCGAAGCAGGACACCTGGTACGTCTTCGTCGTCAAGGGCGAGGGCGACCTGGCGCCCGTGGGCGACGGCCGGCCCTTCGCCTACACGAACCCCCTGTACGTGGACGTGGACGGCGGAGGGTGGACGCCGCCGATGCCATGACGGACGACCGAGTTTCGCCTCTCCAGGGGGTCCCGATGAACAAGCCAGGTCGCACGCGAAAAAGGGAAGCGGGCGGAATTCGAGAGGATGCATCGCGACTCGAGACCCTTCACCTCAAGGGGCTCGGACCAATCACGAACCTGACGGTCCATCCGCGACCGCTGACCGTCTTGATCGGTCCCCAGGCATCCGGGAAGTCCTTGGTCGCTCAATCGCTGTATTTCTTCAGAGACCTGGAACGACTCGCCGTCCGGAAATTCCAGAAGGGTCTGACCGACAAACCGGGATGGCAAAGCGACCTGTTGAAAGCCGTCCTGGACGACATTCGGGGCGTACCATTTGGCTACTTCGCCAACAAGACAGCGGTGATGGAGTATTCGGACCCGAGCGGCGAGACGTGGAGTCTTTCTGTGTACTGGGGCAACCGAAGAGTTCGTCCGAGTCCGACTCTATCGAGGCGTCTGTCCTGGTGGGCAGCGGAGTGGCAGAGCTCGCCGAGCACCCTGCTCCTCACCGGACATCACGGCTTTCAACTTTTCCTCCCGACCGAGCGTTACGCCTTCAGCCGGTTGACCAACGAGCAACCTTCCGCGATGTACCTGACATTTCCCACCGAGCCGTTCCGCTGGTTCGCCTGGGCACTCGAACTGGCAGGGCAACGCTACGCCGCGGAACGGAAGGAAATCACGCGACCAGACGCTGTCATCGACCCAAATGCCGACCCATTTCGACGCCAGGCTCGCCTGATTGCACAAAAACGAAGACGAAAGCGTTGGGAGCGCCTCATCAATATTTGCCGGACTGCCCTCCGGGGAGAGGCCTACCTCCCGACGGCCGGAATACGGCAGTGGAAATGGAGGGTATGCGACAGAAACGGCCAGCCCGTTCATCACCCGGACGGTAGCGACGTGATCCTCCCGCTCGAAGCCACGTCGTCCGGCCAGGGCGAGGCCTGGCCGATCTTCCTCCTGGCCATCACGTTCGGCGGCTGGGGAGCGACTTTCTATATCGAGGAGCCGGAAACCCATCTCCATCCAACCGCCCAGGTCGCGCTTCTCGACCTCATGATGCTGCTCCTGGAGGAAGACTGCCGCTTCGTCGTGACGACTCACTCTCCGTTCCTGCTTTACAAACTGAACAACTACCTCTTGGCCTTCAAGAATTCGCCACGTGGGCGGAAGGACATGCCGAGACTCAACCCCGATCATGTCGCCGCCTATCTGCTCGCGGAAGGAAAGGCTTTCCCCCTCCTGGACCCCGAGACGGGACTGATCGATGCGTCCAACCTGGAAGACATGGCCGCAAAACTCGGGGAAGAGTTCGAAGAACTGATGGGATGACGAGGAATACTGTGGGGTGGATTCGCGACGCCCTCCAGGGCCTTGTTGACGGCGAGTACCTGAAGGAATTCTCCTGGGGGGAAGAGGGGCATTCCTTCGCGCTGAAGGTTCACAAGGACTGCGGGGAAGACGCCCTGTTCGTCCGGCTGTTGCCTCGAGAAGGTCAGCCCACCTGTGACCTCCTCGTGCTCGCCCACGCCCCGCAGCGTCCGCTCCTCGTGGTGTTTGTCGAGCTCAAGGGCACGGATGTGAGGCACGCGCTCGAACAGGTCGGGGCTACCGCCAGGCGATACTGCAAGACCTCGAATCAGACGACCGTCCACCGACCGGACGTCCGCACTGAGGTTCAACGTCGAGCGACGATGGCCCACCATGGCCGCGTGATCGGTTTCATTCTCTCGGGTCGCGCGATGCCTTTGGAGCAGCAGAAAAGGTTTGCACTAAAACAGGTTGGTTTCCGGGTCTTTCGTCACACCGGCAGGCGGTTTTCAGAAGAACTGACGTGGTTTTATGACAGATTGCCCCGCCGTTTCGAAGAGTAGTCACCGACCATCTCTTCCACTGCGGAGGGTCCGGGCTGCGCGCCGGGTGCCGTCCGCAAGGATCGCGATCACGCACGCCATCATCACGAGGGTCATGCCGGCGTTCAGCCAGCCGTGGGCGTCCCCGCGGGGCAGGTAGTTGTCGAGGATGTTGAGGGTCCCCGCCGCGAGGGTCGTCGCGGCCATGAACGCGCCCGGGATGGCGGTCATGAGGGCGTAGGCCCGGCGCCTCGCGGTGTTCAGGATGTAGTTCGTGCCCACCGTGAACGCGATGACCGAGAGCAACTGGTTCGCGACCCCGAACATCGGCCAGATCGAAGATATATCATTGTAATAAAGAAGATATCCCCACGCCAGGGACATCAGGGCGCTCGTCAGGAACACGGACGGCCAGGACGAGACGCGGCCCAGGGGCGCATACACGCGGCCGAAGACCTCCTGGAGCAGGTAGCGGCCCACGCGGGTCCCGGCGTCCACCGTGGTCAGGATGAAGAGGGCCTCGAACATGATCGCGAAGTGGTACCAGTAGGCCATCAGCGACTTCATGCCGGGCAGGCTCGAAAAGATGTGGGCCATGCCCACGGCCAGGGTCACGGCCCCGCCGGTGCGGCCCGCGAGGTCCTCGTTGACCAGGCGCGAGAACTCCCGGAGTTCCACGGGTTCGATGCCCAGGGCCGCCCACCGCGCCGGGTCCACGTTGATGGCGAGGTAGTCGCCCGGAAGCAGGACCGTGGCCGCGACCAGGGCCATGACCGCCACGAACCCCTCGGTCAGCATGGCCCCGTACCCGACGAACAGGGCTTCCCGCTCGTTCGCGAGCATCTTGGGCGTGGTCCCCGACGAGATGAGAGAGTGCCACCCGGACACGGCCCCGCACGCAATCGTGATGCAGACGAAGGGCCACACCGTCCCCGGGATGATGGGGCCTCCCCCGTGGATGTGCTCCGTGACCGCAGGCATCCGGAGTTCCGGGGCCACGAAGACGATGCCGAGCGCCAGCACCGCGATGGTCCCGATCTTCATGTACGAGCTGAGGTAGTCGCGCGGGGCGAGCAGGAGCCACACCGGCAACACCGACGCAAGGAAGCCATAGACCGCGATGGCGATGGAGAGTTCCTCGCGGCTGAAGGTGAACCAGGGCGCGAAACCGGAGTGGTGGACCCAGGCCCCCAAAACGACCGCGCCGAGGACCAGGACCACCCCCAGGGCCGACGCCTCCCCCACCCTGCCCTTCCGCCAGCGCTCCATGTAAAGACCCACCAGGACCGCGATGGGGATGGTGAGGAAGATGGTGAACGTCCCCCACGCGCTCTCGGCCAGGGCGTTGACCACGACCAGGGCCAGGCCCGCGAGGGCCGTCACGATGATGAAGAGGATCGCGAGCATCGCGACGCCGCCGGACAGCGGGGACACGTGCGTCTTTGCGATCTCGGCCAGGGAGCGCCCGTCCGAACGCACGGACGCGACCAGGATCACGAAGTCGTGGACCGCGCCCGCGAGCACCGCGCCCACGAGGATCCACAGCAATCCCGGCAGGTACCCGAACTGGGCCGCGAGCACCGGACCCACCAGGGGTCCGGCCCCGGCGATGGCCGCGAAGTGGTGGCCGAACACGACCCACCGGTTCATGGCGTGGAAGTTCTGGCCGTCCTCGAGGCGGACCGCGGGCGTGCGGCGCGAGGCGTCGAGCATCGCCACCCGGGCCGCGAGGAACGCCCCGTACGTCCGGTACGCCAGGGCGAAGACCACCGCGGCCAGCACCACGATCCCGAGGCCGTTCATCGTCCCGCGCCTCCCGACCGGCGCACCGGGGTCCGGTCATCGGCTACGGGGCAATGGTAGGACCTTCGCCAGGACGGATCAAATTCGGGTTTGGGGTCTCGGCCCTCGCGGGTGGGGTGTCGAGTCCTCAGGGGGAGGCCGCTGAAAAACTCTCCAAGATCGCGAATTCGTCTCTTTATGGTTCTCCTGGAGACGCGAGCACCGCTCGCCCGTCACCGGGACGTGGCCTCATTTGAAGAGCGCGACTTGCTTGCTTGGTGGTTCCCCTGGAGACGCGAGCACTGCTCGCGTCTGGACGCGCGAGCACCGCTCGCGCCACTTCGCGACCGATCTGCAAGACAACCACGGACTTC
>DYKK01000124.1 GCA_020722625.1 Anaeromyxobacter dehalogenans | reverse complement strand
TTGCCGTCGTCGCAGTCCGCGTCCGTCACGCAGCAGTCCGTGACGACCATGCGCAGGCACCTCCCTTCCACGCAGCGCTCCGACGTGCAGGGGTCGTCGTCCAGGCAGTCCGCGTCCGTCGCGCACCCCCCGCACTGGGTCTGGACGTGCGCGCAGTGGTGAAACTGGCAGGCGTCCACCGTGCACGGGTCCCCGTCGTCGCACTCGAAGTCGTTGATGCAGCAGGTGGGGTCGGCCTCGTACACGCACGTCCCGCCCTCGCAACGGTCCACGGTGCACAGGTTCCCGTCGTCGCACCCCGCGTCGTCCTGGCAGTCGCCGCACGCGGGGACGTGCACGCATGCCTGGCCCTGGCACCGGTCGTCGGTGCAGGGGTCGTCGTCCGCGCAGTCCTCGTCCGTCACGCAGCACCCCGGGTTCTGCTTGCGCACGCAGGTCCCCATCACGCAGAGGTCCGCGGTGCAGGGGTCCGCGTCCGCGCACTCGGCGTCCGACGTGCACTTGCTGCACAGGTCCGCGTGCCCGCACGAGCCGTACTGGCACAGGTCCCACGTGCACGAGTCCCCGTCGTCGCAGTCCGCGGCCGAGGTGCAGCAGTTCTGGATCGCCTGGTTGCGGCACCGGCCTTCCACGCAGGCATCGTCGGTGCACGGGTCCCCGTCGTCGCACTGGTACGAGGCCTCGCAGCAACCCGCGATCCCCTCGTGCACGCAGCCCTGGGGGGTGCAGAGGTCGGTCGTGCAGGGGTCCCAGTCGTGACAGTCCGCGTCGAGCGCGCAGCAGCCCGCGATGGGGTCGTGGACGCAGACCCCGTCGTCGCACCGGTCCTTCGTGCACGGGTGCCCGTCGTCGCACTGCGCGTCCGCGGCGCAACACCCTTGCTGCCACACGAACAGACATTTCTTGTTCACACAACCTGCGACGGTCTCGCACGGGGTCGGAGGCACGCAGTCCTCCACGGTCTCGCAGCACCCCGGGGCCAGCGAGTGGGCGCACCAGAACGCCTCGCACCGGTCCGTGGTGCACACGTCGCCGTCGTCGCAGTCCCCGTCCTCGCCGCAGCACCCGGGCGTGCCCGGGTTCGGGTGGAACACGCACGTCCCGTCGTCGCACTCGTCGATCGAGCACTCGTTCCCGTCGTCGCAGTCCGCGGGTGCCAGGCACTCGCAGGCGGGGTCCGGGGCGTACCGGCAGGCGTTCTCCTCGCACGACACCACCATGCAGTTCCCGGCCGGCGGGCAGTCCTCCGCGTCGTGGCAGCATCCGGGCACCACCTCCCGGGCGCACTCGTTCTCGACGCACTTCTCGGACGTGCACACGTCCAGGTCGTCGCAGTCCCCGTCCACATGGCAGCACTCCGGGACTTCCACGCTCTGGCACACGCCCTCCACGCAGAAGACCTCGATGCAGAGGTCCTCTCCATACTCCGGGCAATCCTGCGGCTCGTTGCAGCAACCGGGGACGGTCTCGTTCACGCACACCGCCTCCCGGCACGAATCCACCGTGCAGTCGTCGCCGTCGTCGCACTCCTCGTCCTCGACGCAGCAGTCGGGGATGGGCTCGCTCACGCACCGGTTGTCCAGGCAGGTCATCGCCTCGCAGGGGATCGCCGGGCCGCAATCGTCCACGGTCTCGCAGCACCCCGCGATCGCGTCATGGTAACATTTGTTGTCGCTGCATATATCTTCTGTGCAAACATCACCATCCTCGCATTCCGCGGACGCCGTGCAACAGTCCTCCTTCCCGGCCCGCACGCACACGCCCTCGTCGCACCTGGCCTCCTCGCACGGCCCGAGGTCTGGAAATCGTCCCTCGCAGTCCTGATCGGCCACGCACCCCGGGGCCTCCCCGTCCGGCGTGTCCCCCGCCGGGTCGGACCCCGGTCCCGGGTCCTGTGCCCGGTCCGTCCCATGCCCGGGGTCCGCCGGAACATCCGTCCCGGATTCCTGGACGTCCGCGGGCCACACGGACGGCCCCTTCTTCCCCGACCCCTGCGAACACGAGATCGCCGCGATCAGTCCCGCCGCGATCCCGACCGTAACGACGTGCCTCATGGCCCTTCCTCCGACCGATGGTGGGGATTGTACCCGAATCGAAGGGCCATTGCGCCGGCCCGAACTCCGCCGCCGAGTCCGTGCGTCGAGGTCGCCTGGAGTGATCCGAGAAGAAGCAGGTTCAGTGGACAGGGGCAGTGGACAGGGGCCTCAGAACCGATAGACTTCCGAGAGCCTGCGCTCCAGGTGGTCGAACAGGGGATCGACCGACAGGGGACGGCCCGTCACCCGCTCGCAGAGTTCCGCCGGCAGGTGGCGCCGGCCTTCCCGGTAGATCCGGACGGAGAGCCACTCCCGGATACACCCGAACTCGCCCCGCGCGATCCGCGCGTCCACGTCAGGGACCTCCTCGCGCAGTCTTCCAAAGAACTGCGCCGCGTACAGGTTCCCCAGGGTGTACGACGGGAAGTAGCCGAACATCCCCGCCGACCAGTGGACGTCCTGGAGGACGCCCATCCGGTCGTCGGGCACGTCGAGGCCGAGCATCCGCCGCATCCCCTCGTTCCAGGCGTCGGGCAGGTCCGCGACCGCCAGGCGCCCCCCGATCAACGCCACCTCCAGGTCGAACCGCAGGAGGATGTGCAGGTTGTACGTGAGTTCGTCCGCCTCGACCCGGATGAGGCTCGGTCTCACCACGTTGGCCGCCCGCGCGATCGCGTCCGTGTCCACGTCGTCGAGGCGCCCCGGGAATGCCTCCTTCAGGCGAGGCAGGCAGAAGGCCCAGAAGGCGCGGGAACGCCCGACCAGGTTCTCCCACAGGCGGGACTGCGACTCGTGGATCCCCATGGAGCACGACTGCCCGGACGGATCCCGCTCGCGATCCGGGTCGATCCCTTGCTCGTACAGCGCGTGCCCCGTCTCGTGGAGGGTCGCGAACAGCGCGGTCGCGAGGTTGCCCGGGTCGTGGCGGATCGTCATGCGCACGTCCCGGAACGACCCGGCCGTGAAGGGATGGGCCGATCGGTCCAGGCGCCCCGCCTCGAAGTCGAACCCCAGGTCCGCGGCCAGGCGCCTCGCGAACGCCTCCTGGTCCGCCACGGGGTAGTCGCGCTCGAAGACCGCGCGGTTCACGACCGCGCCCGACCCCTGGACCCGCGCGAGCAGGCCCCGGGTGCGGTCCTCGACCTCGGAGAAGAGCGGCCGCAGGGCGGCCTCGGTCATCCCAGGTTCGTGGTCGTCCAGGAGCGCGTCGTACGGGTGCTCCGGGTCCAACGCAAGCCCCACCTCGCGCACCAGGCGGACCACGTCCTCCAGGTAGGGCCGGAAGGCTTCGAAATCCCCCGCCTCCCGGGCGCGCTCCCACTCACGTTGGGCCAGCCCGCACACGCGGGCCCGCTCGGCCTCGAGGTCCGCCGGGACCTTCAGGGCCCGGTCCCGCCGGTGCCGCATGACGCGGACGTCCGCCGCGAGGTCCGGGTCCCCGTCCGCCCGGGCGGCCACGCGCTCCAGGACCTCGCCGTCGCCGGGGTCGGTGATCCGCCGGTGCAGGACCCCCGCCAGGGTCTTCAGTTGCTCGGACCGTTGCCGTACCCCGGCCGGGGGCATGAGCACGGCCTGGTCCCAGTCGAGCAGCCAGACCACGCGGATGAGGTCCTGGACCTCGCGGGACCATTGACGAAAACGTCGGGTGTCGTCGTCCATCTCTCCCTCGCCCCCCTGTCAAAGGGCATTGTCGCGGAAACGCCGGCGCCAATCAATGCGGGATGCGCATGAGCGGCCCGGGATGCGGGCAATCGCACGCCCCTGCGGTTCCCGGGAGCGCGTCGTCCGCGACGCCTTGTGCACGGGGTCGGGCCCTCCGGATTTCGTTCCTGACTTCCGTCGCGCCCCGCTCTCGCTCGTGGCCCCCCGCCACACGAGCGATCGCAATTGACATCCGCCGGCCGGATCGCGGAAGGTTTCGCCAGCCGCAGTGGCGTGCCCGAGCCGGGCACCGGGAGGTCCGCCGTGGGGGCGTGGCGCGGGTGGGGGCTCGTGGTCCTGGTCGCGGGGTGCGCGGGTCCCGAACCCGCAGGGCTCCGGCCCGTCCCGGACGGGGAGGGGCCGCGCGTCGTCTATGACCTGACCGCCAGGCCCCTGCCCGAGGTCCCCCTGCCGAGCGACGCGGCGACCCGGATGGACCCGACCTCGCCCACGGGCCGCCGTCTGAACTTCAGTCTGCGGGCCGAGACCGACGCCGAGGCCCGGTTGCGCGACCACGCGGACCGACTCGACGGGTTCGGCGTGTTCGCGCCGATCACCGTGTCCTTCGATGCCCCGCTCGACCTCGCGAACCTCCGCGACCGGCACGCGCTCAACCACGATTTCCGGGACGACGCGGTGCTCCTTGTCAATGTGGACGCGACATCGCCGGGTTTCGGCGAGGCCGTTCCCCTGGACGCGGGGCAGGGGAACTACCCCCTCGGCCTGGAATGGCCCTGGCAGTACTGGGACCAGGACGAGCATGCGGACTCCCTGAACCTGGTGTTCGAGACGCACGACGAGGACACCAACCGGAACGGCGTGCTCGACCCGTACGAGGACGTGGACTTCGATGGGGTCCTCGACCGGCCCAACACCTGGAGCGAGGCGCCGCCGCCCCTCCTCACCCCAGAAAACCTGCGCGAGTGGCTCGCGCGGCCGGATCGCCCCGTGGACGACCTGATCACCTTCTACGAGAAGCAGACGAACACCCTGATCCTGTGGCCCGTGGCGCCGCTGCGCCAGGCGACCCGGTACGCGGTCGTCCTGACCACCCGCCTGGTCGGGGAGGACGGGAACCCCGTGCGGTCCCCATTCCCCTTCATCAACCCGGCGGACCAGACCCCGGACCTGGAACCGCTTTCGCAGGTCCTCGCCCGGCCCGAGATCGGACTGACCCTCGACGACGTGGCCTTCGCGTGGACCTTCACCACCCAGACCGTCACCGCGGACCTCGAGGCGGTCCGCGCGGGTCTGTACGGCCACGGGTCTCTCGCGTGGCTCGCGTCGCAGTTTCCGCCGGACCTTGCGCCCAAGGTGGTGCGGGACCCCTCCGAGGACGGAACCCTCCCCGACCACCCGTACGTGCTGCCGGGGTCTGTCGCCCTGCCGGTCTTCGATCTGGCCGGGCCGCTGCTCGGCTATCCCGACGAGGTCGTCAAGGCCCTGGCGACCGACACCGGCCATACGGATTACTGGGTGCTCGGGTCCTTCACCTCGCCGTCCTTCCTGGTGGACCGCGACGGCATCGCGACCCCACTGTACCCGGCGGACGACGACGAGGTCTTCGATGTGGACCCTGCGACCGGGCGCGCGGCCGTGGGCCCCGCGACCGTGACGTTCGTCTGCTCGATCCCGAAGACGACGGACCGCCACAAGCCGCCGTTCCCCGTGATGATCTACGGGCACGGGTTCTCGGGCGCGCCGTTCGAGATCTTCGGGTTCGCGGGGCGGGCCGCCCAGTTCGGCTTCGCGCTGTGCGGGCTGGACGCGGTGGGACACGGGCTCGCCCTGCCCGCGGACGAGGACATCCCCTATGACGAGCTCGTGCCCGAGATGCTGGGGACCCTGGGTCTGGGGGCCTTCTACCGGGGTTTTGCGGGTGGACGCATTCGGGACCTCGACAACGACGGGAAGATCACGTCCTTCGACAATGGGGGAGATTTTTGGAGTTATGATGTTTTTCATCTGAGAGACAACGTCCGGCAACTGGTCGTGGACCACATCCGGTTCATCCAGGTGCTGCGGTCGCTGGGGAGCGTCCGATGGGACGCCGACACGAACGGCAACGGCATCGCGGACGACCTCATGGGGGACTGGAACGGGGACGGGGTCGTGGACATCGGGGGTCCGGACCACGTCTCCTATCCGACGTGGGGTCAGTCCATGGGCGGGATCATGTCCCAGATCCTGGCCGCCGTGGAGCCCACGATCCGGGCCTCCACGCCGGTCTCGGGCGGCGGAGGGCTGGTCCACATCGGCCTGCGCTCGACCAATCCGGGCGTACCGGAAGGGGCCCTGATGCCGCTCATGGGTCCGTTCGTGGTCTTCTCGCCGCTCGGAGACCGGGATGACACGACCGAGGTCGCCTGGATGATCAACGACCTGCACCGCGAGTACCGCGACCGTCCGCGCGGGTGGCCCCACTACTACCCCTTCGCCAGGACCACGGCGATCCGACCCGGGGACCGGGTCGTGGTCCGCAACCTGCGCAACGGGGCCGAGGTCCGGGCCTTCCGCCACCCCGACGGGCGGGGGTTCCGCGTGTCGCTTCCCGCGGACGCGGTCAGCGCGGTCGAGAAGCGGCCGCTCCTCGGGTTGCGCGACGGGGACACGCAACCGGTTCCCGTGTCGTGCGCGCCGGGGACCTGGGTGGTCCCGGCGGACGCCACCGGGAAACCTGCCGGACCCGCGGACTGCCCGGCGCACGCCCTGGAGCGCTCGCTGCTGTTCGGCGACCCGGTCCGGATCGAGGTCCACGACGGCTGGGACGGCCCGGTCAAGCACGTGCTGGACCGCTTCGAGGTCCCCGTGACCTTCCAGGGGGCGATCTTCCCGGCCGGGGCGCCTCTGGTCGCGATCGAGACCGGCCTGGGCCGGGCGCGCAACACCCCCGAGTTCCGCCGCCTCATGGGCGTGGCGGCCCACGCCCTGACGCGAGGGGACCCCATCGCCTACGCCCGTCACTGGCGTCGCGAGGAGCGGCTCGACTTCTCGTACGACCCGGGCGCGGGGCCGCAGGCCAACGTGGTCGTGTATCACGCGGTCGGGGACCCCAACGTCCCGGTCACCGCGAGCATGGCCCTGGCCCGGGCCGCGGGAATCCTGCCGTATCTTCCAGGAGCGGACGGAGAGGTCCCGGCGAACGACCGCCTGCTCCAGGCCTTCGTCGGGGAGGTCGTCGAGGGGTTCTTTAGGCACGCGAGCACGAAATACACGGTCCGGGACTGGGCCGCGACCGCGTGCCGGCGCAAACTCGTGGACCTGCGCTGGCCGGACGAATTCGATGCCTTCCAGGACCTGGACCCGGCCCCTGCCCTGCCCGTCCACGCGGACCCGGACGACCTCGACGGCGGCCTCGACGAGTACGGGGAGGGCGGGCTCTCGCCCCCGGTCCGGGCCACGCTCCAGACCCCGGACGGGGTCCTGGGCCTGCGCTTCCCCTACACCTACCCGCTGGGGGCGCACGGCGTGGAACCGTCCAATCCCTCCAGGGTGTTCAACATCAACAACTTCTTCGAGAACCAGGCCTCGATCTTCCTGGCCACCGACGGGGTCGTCCTGTCCGACGACCCGTGCCTCGCCGACTCGCGCTGCCCCGAGGACCGGCCCGAGAGCGTGTGCTGCTGGTACCTTCCCGACACCGTGCTCGAAGCGGGAGCGGCGCGACCGCCGCCCAATCCGTCGTGCCCGTGAACCGTCGTCATGGCCCCGGCAGCACCTTCCCGGGATTCATCAGGCCGTGCGGGTCGAAGAGGGACTTGAGTCCCCGCATGTAGGCGAGGCCGACCGGGTGCTCCGCCGGGAGGAGGTCCCGGTTGCCCAGGCCGACGCCGTGCTCGCCCGAGGACGTCCCCCCGACCGAGATGGCCGCGAGCGCCAGGCGCCGCTTTTCCGCGAGGGCCTCGTCGCGGGTCCAGGCCCCGGGTCCGGCCAGGGGCATCAGGAGGTGGAGGATCCCGAGGCCGACGTGACCGAAGACGTGGAGGGTCCTGGCCCGTCGGGCCGCCCGGGTCTTGGCCTCGGCGACGAAGTCTGCGAGCCTCCGCAGGGGCACCGCGCAGTCCGTGCGGACGACGCCGCGGGGACGTGCGGATTCCCGGATGACCCCGGTGGTGCGGTGGCGCATCTCCCACGGATCCGGGAGGCCGGGCGGGAGCGGACGGCCCTGGTGACTCGCGGCGACCGCCGCCGCGGCCTCGACCCCCTGCACGCAATCGTCCGCGCGGCCGTGGGCCTCGACGAACAGGGCGTGGCCGGAGGGCAAGGAGGCGTAGGCCGGCAGCGCGCGGAGCAGGTCCAGGGTCTCGGCGTCGCAGAGTTCCAGCGCGGCCATCTCCGGGATGAAGGCGGCCATCTCGGCCGCGGCGGCGCACGCCCCGGCCAGGTCGTCGAACACGAACCCCGCCTTGCGCGCCTCGGGCGGCAGGGGGGCCAGGCGCAAGGTCACGGACGTGATCAGGCCCAGGGTCCCCTCCGCGCCCACGAACAGGTCCTTCAGGTCGTATCCGGCGGAGGTCTTGGGCACGACGCGGCCCACGCGCATCGAGTCTCCCCGCCCGGTGACCACGTCCAGGGCCAGGACCCACCGCCGCGTGCCCCCGTACTTCAAGGCGTAGATCCCGCTCGCGTCGGTCGAGACCATGCCGCCCACGGTCGCCGCGTCCGCGGACCCGCCGGGCGACGGGGGGAAGAACAGGCCGTGCGGCTGGAGGAGCCGGTTCAGGCGCTCATAGACGATGCCGGGACCGACCGTGACCCGTTGCTCCTCGGGGACCAGTTCCGCGACCGCGTCCATGGCCGAAAAATCCACGACCACCGCGCCCGGGGACGGGATGGACGACCCCTCGAGGCTCGTGCCCGCGCCCCGGGCGGTCAGGGGGACCCCGTGTTCCAGCGCCAGCCCCACAATGGCCGCGACCTCCGGGGCCTCCCGGGGCCGCACCACGCCGAGGGGTTCCACGGACCCCAGGTCGGACTCGTCCGCGGACGCGGCGCGCGCCTCCGGCCCGCCGGTGAAGACCCGGTCGGACCCCAGCAGGCCCTTCAGCGCCTCGACCATCGCCCGCGACCCGCCATCGGACATGGCCTTCCCCCTTCCCCTGGGATGCGGGACTGTACCCTTCCTGAGCGAGGGGGATCAAGGAGGTCTTCGCGGGATCTCGCCCGGGAGTCCGCGGGTGACCTGGCGACCGCGCGGGCGGCGCGAGCGGGGCCCCATCTCCCAGCGCGAAGCGCTGGGGAGGACGTGCCGGTGGCAC
>DYKK01000123.1 GCA_020722625.1 Anaeromyxobacter dehalogenans | reverse complement strand
GCCGGACGGCGGGCGCGGGACAACGGCCGCGCCCGGCGGGGAAGACACGGGAGGGTCGTGATGTCCACCCTCGTGATCGGGACCCGGGGAAGCAAACTGGCCCTGTGGCAGGCGAACCTGGTCGCGGACACCCTGCGGGCGACCCACCCGGGGATCGAGGTCCGCATCGAGGTCATCCGCACGACCGGGGATCACATCCAGGACGTGCCGCTGGCCCGGGTGGGGGGCAAGGGGCTCTTCGTCAAGGAGATCGAGGAGGCCCTGCGGGACGGCCGCGCGGACATCGCGGTCCACAGCCTGAAGGACGTGCCGGACACGGTGCCGGAGGGTCTGGTCCTGGCCGCGGCCCTGCCGCGCGAGGTGCCCTATGACGCCTTCGTGTCCGAGCGCCACGACCGCCTGTGGGACCTGCCGGACGGGGCGCGCGTGGGCACGTCCTCGCTGCGGCGGGCGGCCCAGGTCCGGGCCGCGAGGCCGGACCTCGAGGTCGTCCCCCTGCGCGGGAACGTGGACACGCGCCTGCGCCGCCTGCGCGAGGGCCTGGACGCGGTGATCCTGGCGGGCGCCGGGCTGCGGCGCCTGGGGCTTCAAGACCGCATCCGCGAACTGCTGACCCCGCCCGAGTTCATCCCGGCCGTGGGCCAGGGCGTCGTCGTGGTGGAGTGCCGGGAACGCGACCCGGAGACGCGGCGGAGGCTGGCCCCGCTCGACCACGCGGAGACAAGGGTCCAGGTCCGCGCGGAGCGCTCATTCCTGAGGACCATCGGAGGTGGATGCCAGGTCCCGCTCGGGGCCCACGCGCGCCTCGAGGGCGACCGCGTCGTGGTGATCGGGATGGTCGCGAGGCCGGACGGGAGCCTGGTCCTGCGGGACGAGGTCTCGGCCGGCGCGTCCGAGGCGGAGCGGGCGGGGGAGGACCTGGCGCAAAGCCTCCTGGACCGGGGCGGGCGCGACATCCTGCGGGAACTCGAGGAGAACCCGCCGTGGGGGACGTGATGCCGGACGGGGTCGTCGGGCTGCACATCCTGGTCACGCGCGAGGCGGACAAGGCCGTCGAGACGGCCCGTCGGATCGAGGAACGCGGCGGCATCCCCCTGGTCTTCCCGACCATCGAGACGGTCCCCCCGGAAGACTCCGGACCCCTGCGCGACGCCCTCGCGGACCTCGGTTCCTGGGACGTCGTCGCGTTCCCGTCGCGAACGGCGGTCGCGATGGTGGTCCGGGCGTGCGCGGACCTGGGCCGGTCCCTGCCGCGGGCCGGACGGCCCCGGTTCGCGGCGGTGGGGGAGGGCACGGCGAGGGCCCTCGTGGACCTCGGGGTCCGCGACATCCTGGTCCCCGACCCGTCCCGCCAGGACGGGGAAGGGCTGGCCGACGCCCTGGTTCGCCTCGGGGTGGCCGGCGCCCGGGTGCTGATCCCGCGCGCGGAGCAAGGCCGGGAAGTGCTCGCGACGACGCTGCGCGACGCCGGTGCGTCCGTCACCGAGGTCGTGGCCTACCGGACCCTCCCCCGCGCGGTCCCGGAGGCCGAGGTCCGGGCCCTGATCGAGGGTCCGCGGCCGGACGCGGCCCTGTTCTTCAGTCCCTCGGCGTTCAGCGCCTTCCTGGGCGCGCTGGGCGACGCCCGCGCCCGCGCCTTCCTGTCCGGCGTGGTCCTGTGTGCGATCGGCCGCACCACGGCCCGGGCCATGTCGGCCGCGGGCCTCCCACCCCGGACCGTCCCCCCCCGGCCCTCAGTGGACGCCGCTCTCGATGCGATTGCGGGGTGCATGCGGTCGCACTGACCGGCGGATTCAGGCCGCCTCCGCCTCCTTGACCGCGAGGCCGACCTTGTAGAGCACGGTCAGGACGAACAGGCCGATGCCATAGACGCCGAGGGTGATCAGGACCTCGGGGAGGGTGGGGGCGTACTCGGTGACGTGGCCCACCTGGTTGGGCACGAACCCGGCCACGATCAGGTCAATCCCCTTGTCGATCCACAACCCGAAGACCACCACGACGCACGTCCACGGAAGGACCTTCAGGTTGTTGCGCAGGCCCGGCACCAGCAGGAGCACCAGGGCCGCGGCGCTCAGGACGGCCGAGGTCCACGCCCACGGGACCAGGGCCTTCGCCTCGCCGAGCCCGACATACAGGTAGCGGAAGTGCTCGACGTGGTGCGGGATGTCGCTGTACAGGGCCGTGAACATCTCGAGCAGCACGAAGAAGCAGTTGACCGCCATCGCGTAGGCCACGATCACGGCCAGTTTCCGGACGGCCTCCAGGCCGGGGTCGAAGCGTGAGACCCGCCGCACGAACAGGCACAGCAGGATCAGGATGGCCGGGCCCGCCGAGAAGGCGGACGCGAGGAAGCGGGGGGCCAGGATCGCGGTCAGCCAGAAGGGGCGGGCGGCCAGGCCGCTGTACAAGAACGCCGTGACCGTGTGGATGCTGATCGCCCAGGGGATGGACAGGATGATGATCGGCTTGATCCAGCCCGGGGGCGCGACCTCCTTGCGCTCCGCGTCCAGGGTGACGCGGGTGATCAGGACGTTCAGCAAGAGGTAGCCGCCCAGGGAGACCATGTCCCAGAACATCACGCTGTTGGGTGTCGGGTGCAGGGCCACGTTCAGGACGCGGCGCGGCTGGCCCATGTCCACGAAGATGAAGAGCATGCACAGGATCACGGCCGAGATCGCCAGGAACTCGCCCAGGATCGTGACGCGGCCGAAGACCTTGTAGTTGTGAAGGTAATAGGGCAGGACGACCATGACCGCGGACGCGGCCACGCCCACCAGGAACGTGAACTGGGCGATGTAGAGCCCCCACGACACGTCGCGGCTCAGGCCCGTGACGCCCAGGCCCACCCGGACCTGCCAGAGCCACGCGACAAACCCCACGAGGATGACCGCGCCGACCGCCGCGAGCCAGGTCCAGTACCTCCGGCCGCCCTGAAGTGCCTTTTCGAGCATGACCCACCCCCACCTAGATCAGGTAGAACACGGACGGCCCGGTCCCCAGGCCCGGCTTGCGCCGCAGCGTGAAGCGTCCCGCGAGCGCCCGCCGGACCGGCGAGGCCTCGTCCCCGAGGTTCCCGAACACGAGCGCCCCGAACCGGCAGGCCTCGACGCACGCCGGCACGGGATTCGCCGGGTTGAGCGCGATGCGCTCCACGCAGAAGGTGCACTTCTCGACCACGCCGCGCGTGCGCGTCGGATAGTCCTGGTTGACCTCGGGCAGGTGGTCCCGCGGGTCCACCCAGTTGAAGGACCGCGCCCCGTATGGACAACCCGCGATGCAGTACCGGCACCCGATGCAGCGGTGCATGTCCATCATCACGACCCCGTCCTTCTTGCGCTTGAAGGTCGCGCCCGTCGGGCACACGCGCACGCAGGGCGGGTTGTCGCAGTGGTTGCACAGGACCGGCACGGTGCGCGACAGGACCTCGCGCCCCATGAAGACGTGGTTCTCGTCCGGGAAGGCCCCGGCGAACGTCTCGCGCCAGATCCACTTGATCTCGTGGCGCGGGTCCTCGAAGCGGGGGACGTTGTGGGCCTTGTGGCATGCGGCGATGCAGTCCCGGCAGTCCGCGTGCTCGGCGCACTTGACGGTGTCCACGACCATGGCCCAGCGCAGGCCCTCCGACGTTTCCCGGTGCGGCGAAGACGCGAACGCCTCCTCCCCGCGCACGACCTCCCACAGGGCGCGGCCCCCGACCCCGAGGGTCGCGCCGACACCCGCCAGTTTCAGGAAATCCCGTCGTTTCATGTCCATCACCGCCCCCCCGCCACCCGGTCCAGGTGGCAATCCCAGCAGTAGGGCTTCTCGCCGGCCCGGTCGTGGCAGCGGTCGCAGAACTCCGCCTTCTTCTGGTGGCACTTCATGCACGTCCCGGTCAGTTTCAGGTGCGGCCAGGTCTTGCCCGTCGTGGACCTGTAGTCGTGCACGTCCTCGCGGACGACCTGGTCGCGCCATCGGTCCAGGATCGCCATGTGATTGGCCCGCATGAACTCGGTCGGCTCCACGCACTCGCGCGGGGTCCCGTCCGGGTTCAGGGCGAGGTCCGCCGGGAGGTCCTCGAACCCCGGCGCCCCCGGTCGGACCACGGGGAAATCCCGGGACAGGTCCAGGGGCTGCACGGCCCCTCCGACCGAAGCCTGATACCAGATCGGTGCCGTGACGAGGCCCGCGAAGACCGCGATCCCCGCGACGACCTTGCCTGCGTCATGCATGGTCCATCCCCTCCATCAGGTCCTGGGACGGCTTGCGCCCGGTCTCTTCGTCGTCCTTCATGTGCAGCCACTTCTCGCCCCGCAGGTCCGAGTCGCGGTCCTCCTTCTCGTCCTTCAGGACCAGGGCGTTCGCGACCAGTTCGTGCACGCCGCCCACGTTGACCTCGGGGACCCAGTACTCCATCAGCGGGGTGAGGGTGGCCTTGTCAATGGCGCAGATGCACGCAAGGCGGTTCACGCCGTGCTTCTCGTGGACGTGGCGGACCGCGTTGGCCCTGGGGAACCCGCCGCGCAGGCGCATCTCCATGTTCTCGTCGGTCCCGAGCCCGGAGCCGCTTCCACAGCAGAAGGTCTGTTCACGAATCGTGTTCTCGGGCATCTCGTAGAAATGGTTGCATACGGCCCGCAGGATGTGGCGCGGCTCCTCGAGCAGGCCCATGGCCCGCGCCGGGTTGCACGAGTCGTGGAACGTGACGCGCAGGTGGTCGTTGCGGCGCGGGTCCAGTTTCAGTTTCCCGTGGTGGATCAGGTCCGCCGTGAACTCGCAGATGTGGACCATCTTCGTGGACCGCGCGTTTTCGAACACGGTGCCGGTCAGGGGCGAGCGCGGGACCTCCAGGAAGTCGGCCGGGCCGTTCATGGTGGCCATGTACTGGTGGGCGACCCTCCACATGTGGCCGCACTCACCGCCCAGGATCCACCGGACGCCCAGCCTGCGCGCCTCGGCGTAGATCTTGTGGTTCAGGCGCTTCATCATCTCGTTCGAGTGGAACAGCCCGAAGTTCCCGCCCTCGGACGCGAACGACGAGAACGTGTAGTCCAGCCCGATCTCGTGGAACAGCGCCAGGTATCCGAGGAACGTGTAATAGTGCGGGTCCGCGAAGTAGTCCGCGGACGGGACCACGAACAGGATCTCGGCCCCCTTGCGGTTGATCGGGACGTCCACGTGCACGCCGGTGTTGTCCTCGAGGTCGGACGCCGCGAATTCGACGTTGTCCTTGAAGGTGTGAGGCAGGACGCCGAGGTGGTTCCCGGTCCGGAAGCAGTTGGACGCCGGCTCCACGATCCAGTTGATGTTGATGCCCACGAGGTTCAGCAGTTCGCGGGCCATCATCGTGATCTCGGCCGTGTCGATCCCGTATGGACAGAACACGGAGCAGCGGCGGCATTCCGTACACTGATAGAAGTAATAGAACCATTCCTTGAGCACGTCGAGGTCGAGGTCGCGCGCCCCCGCGGCCCGCCCGAACAACTTCCCCCCCAGCGTGTGATGCCGGCGATACACGGACCGCATCAACTCGGCCCGCAGGACCGGCATGTTCTTGGGGTCCCCGGACCCCAGGAAGTAGTGGCACTTGTCGGCGCACGCCCCGCACCGCACGCAGATGTCCATGAACACGAACAGCGACCGGAAGCGCTTGAGGCGGTCGTTCAGGCCTTCCAGGATGCGCTCGCGCCAGTCGGGCGGAAGCCCCCAGTCCTCGTCGGTGGCCTGCCACTTGCGCGGGTTGGGCAGGCCCAGGTACTCCGCGTGCTTCGGGACCGCCCCGTAGCACCAGGTCCCGGGACGAAACACCGGTTTCGTGTCCATCCAGTCCGGCCCGGCGGGGTCGTGCCGGATCTGGAGCAACTCCTTGGGGCTCGGCGGCTTTTCGGACATCTCACTCCCTCTCCAGCGGATAGCCGGCGTTCTTCATCAGGTCGTGGAACTCCTCTTCGTACTCCTGGTACGAGTGCGTCTTCACCTCGGGGTTCCAGGGGTTGACGTGGCGCTCGGCGCGGTTGTTGTTCGCGAGGTTGCGGGTCGGGCTCAGAAACACGCCCGCCACGTGGACGAGTTTGCTGAACGGAAAATACGCGAGCAGCACGCAGACCAGGAAGAGGTGCGTGTAGAACAGGGACCCCGCGGCCTCCGGGGCCGTCGGCCGGAACGTGACGAGCCCCAGGGCTACGTCCTTGACCGCCGCGAGGTCGGTCTTGAAGAAGTAGCGCATCAGGACCCCCGTCAGGGCGATGCCGAGCAGCAGGAAGAGCGGGAAGTAGTCGTTCGCGAGCGAGATGTACCGCACCTGCGGCAGCAGGACGCGACGCAGGAACAGGAAGGTCATGGCCGCGACGATCACGAGGTCGGTCAGGTACAGGACGGGGACCCAGACCTGGAAGAAGCCGTCCACGTCCTGAAGGACCTCGACGAACCCAGGCACCGGTTCCAGGAAGAACCGCAGGTGGCGCAAGACGATGACGAGGAGAGACCAATGGAAGGCGAGGCCCGCGGCCCACAACCACTTTTCGGACCCATAGACCAGACGGCCGTCCCGCGTCAGGGTCGCGGTGGTGTTTCGGAACAGGGACCGGAAGAACAGGACCTCGAGGACCATGCGGCCGAAGGCCTGCCGGCCGGTGAAGGGGTTGTCGAGCCGGCTGTGGGGGAGGAAGGCCAGGGACTTCTGCTGGCCGCAGGTCGTGGGAATGCGGAACGGCACGGGAGAGCGTGCCCACCGGACCACGCGCCACGCGAGCCCGATCAGGAACGTCGCAAACGCGAGGTACGGGAGGGCCACCCCGAACAGGGGTCGCAACCCGGTCCCCGCCAGGACCAGGGCCAGGAAGACCGCCGCGACCACGAGGACCAAGGAAACCAGGATCTTCATTTCGTCGCCTCCGGCTGTGAACCCATGTCGGGGATCGAAGTCCGCTGCCGATTCCCGCAATGCCTTGAAATCGCTTCAAAGGATCCAGCTTTCTGTTCACCACCCTGGAGCGGCGACCACCGGTCGCCGACTGCGTCAAACGGCGAAGATGCTTGTGCCGGCGATTCTCCGACAACGGTTGATGGCGGATCAGGGGGGCCGTCCGGTTCGCCGGGACCGGTGTCGTCGAGAGAAAGGCCCGCCCGCTCGAGAAGCCTGCGGACCGCCCGCCGCGACTCGTCCACGCGGATCCGGGCGATGCGTTCGCGGTCCGCCGTGTAGAGGTCGAAGGCCAGGAGGGCGAGGTCGTCCACCCGGCGGTCGAAATCGGCCAGGTCCGACGGGGACAGGCCGGACGCGCCGTCCACCGGTTCCCGCGCCGCCTGCTTGAGCAGGAAGACGAAGCCGACCGCCTCTGCGGGAGAGAAGTCCTGCACGGCCCGCACGCGGACGATGTCGTGCAGGGCCTCGACCACCTCCACGCCCTCGACGCCGGTGTCGGGCAGGGCGGCGAGGATCGCGTGGGTCGCGCGCCGGATCGTCGCTCCCAGCGGGTTCGCGAAGGGGTCGCTCCGGGCGGCCATCAGGCGGGCCGCGTCCGGGGGATAGGTGGCCAGGATCAGGGCGCACCAGCGGTCCGCGAGGAGGGTCGCGTGGGTCCGGGTCGCCGTGTCCCAGGCCATCTGGAAGACCTCCGTGCCCGCTCCGGACCTCGCCCGGCGCGGGAATCGCCCCAGGGATCGGGTAGCACGCATCACGCGGGCCGGTAATGGAAAACGTCAACAAGTTGACAGGAAGTTGACGGCCGTTCTCGCGGCATCCGGGGTCCGGCGTCCGGGGTCCGCGGTCTCGGTGAACGTGGCGCTGTCGTCATGCGCTGTTCGTCGCGACCAACGTGGGCCGGACACTGTCACTGTCTGTGAACCTGCCCTCTGATCCTGTTCCTGAACTTGTCCAAGGGGCTCGCGGCTCCAGTTCGCGTCGAGTTTCTTCGTAAATCGGGATGGCGGATCGTCGGGGACTCAACCGTCGTGAACTCCGCAACTGTGGTATCGTCCGGCCGCGACCTTGCGAGGGGAACCATGAACGGCATGGACGACCTGTTGGGCCTCGACTGGCAGCGGCTCGCGTTTTCCCTGGGCCGCGCCCTGGTCATCCTGGCGGCGGCGTGGGCGGCCGCGCGTCTCGCCCGGGCCGCGCTCCGGCGGACCGAGGCCTACCTCATGGCCGAGAAAGCGCGCAACCAGTCCGTGCCGGACGAGGACACCCGCCGGGTCCAGACCCTGGTCAAGTTGCTGCGGCAGGTGATCGTCGTGGTGATCTGGGTCATGGCGGTCCTGATGGCACTCGACCAGGTCGGGGTCAACGTCGCCCCGATCCTGGCCGGCGCCGGCGTCGTGGGCCTCGCGGTCGGTTTCGGGGCGCAGAACCTCGTCAGGGACGTGATCAGCGGCTTCTTCCTGATCCTGGAAAACCAGGTCCGAGTGGGCGACGTCGTGACCATCAACGGGACCGAGGGCCATATCGAGAAGATCACCCTCCGGACCCTCATCCTGCGCGACGTGCAGGGCGTGGTCCACGTGTTCCCGAACGGGACGATCACGACCCTGTCCAACATGACCACCGGCTGGTCGGCCTATGTCGCGGACGTCGGGGTCGCCTACAAGGAGGACACGGACCGTGTCTCGGACGTGATCCGGGCCGTGGCGGCCGAGATGCGGGCCGACCCTGTCCTGGGACCCTCGATGATCGAGGACGCCGAGGTCCTCGGGGTGGACCGGTTCGGGGATTCGGCGGTCGTGATCAAGGTCCGGCTCAAGACGGTTCCGCTGAAACAGTGGGAGGTCGGGCGCGAGTTCAACCGGCGCCTGAAGAAGGCGTTCGACCGGGAAGGCATCGAGATGCCCTTCCCCCACGTGTCGCTGTACGCGGGCGAGGCGACACGCCCGGTCCCGATCCACCTCGTCCGGACGCCGGACGGGCGGTCCGACAGCGCGGTCCCAAATCCGCCGTGAATTGCCGCAAGTCTCCGAATATTTACGAAATCTGCTTCGTTCCATTTCACCACCCTGGGGCCGCGACTGGGGCCCCATCTCCCAGCGCGAAGCGCTG
>DYKK01000122.1 GCA_020722625.1 Anaeromyxobacter dehalogenans | reverse complement strand
TGGTCGTGCGACCCGCGGCGGACTCGTCCGCCCGATCTCTCGCGGCCCCGCTCGAGCCTCCGGCTCCCGCGACCCCGGAGTCGGCCGCGCCCGCCGGGAAGACGGAGGCGAAGCCGTGACCTCCCGCAGGAAGGACCTGCCGGCGCGCGTGCTCGAGTACGGCCGGTCTCGGGGACTGTTCCCGACCGAGGGGACCCTGGTGGTCGCGGTCTCAGGGGGGGCGGACTCCATGGTCCTCCTGGACTGCCTCGTGCGCGTCCGCGGCGCCCTCGGGGTCGGGCTGGTCGTGGGTCACGTGGACCATCGCTTGCGGCCGTCGTCGGGCGCGGACGCGGACTTCGTCGAGACTCACGCGCGCGCCCTGGGCCTTCAGTCCGTGGTCCGCCGCGCGGACGTGCGCGCGGCGGCCCGCGAGCGCGGGCGGACCCTCGAGGAGGCCGCGCGGGACGTCCGGTACGCCCTGCTGGCCGAGATGGCGCGCGAGGTCCGGGCCGGCGTAGTGGCGACCGCGCACACCGCGACGGACCAGGCCGAGACCGTCCTGATGCGGTTGATCCGCGGGACCGGTCCGGCGGGACTGGCCGGGGTGGAGCCGGACCGGGGCGACGGGTTCATCCGCCCCCTCCTGTGCGCGACCCGCGACGAGGTGCGGCGATTCGCCCGCGCCCGGGGCCTCCCGTTCCGCGAGGACCCGACGAACCGGGACGCGCGCTTCCTGCGGAACCGGGTCCGCGCCCGGGTCCTTCCGGCCCTGCGGCGGCTGAATCCGCGGGTCGAGTTCGCGCTGTCGGACCTCGCGGACGACGCGAGGGACCTGCATGACTGGATCGGTCGCGCGATCGCGGGGACGGTCCTGCGGGAGGGGCCCCAGGAACGCCGGATCCCCGCCTCCGCCTGGTTCGCGGCGGACCAGGCCTTGCGACCGTACCTGGTCCTTTCCGCGTTCCACGACCTCACGGGCGCCCCCCTCGGGCTGTCGCGGCCGCACGTGCGGGCCGTCCTGAGGGTGGCCTCGTCGCCGCCCTCGTCGCGGCCCGCGGTCCTGCACCTGCCCCGCGGCGTCACGGTCCGGTGGGAGAAGCGGGGATTGAGGATGACGCTCGGGGAGCCGCGACCGCGCGACCGGCGGCGATGAGCGTCCCACAAGACACCGGCTTCGCGAACCGTGACGGAACCAGGGATGATGGATGCAGTTTCAGTAGCAGTATTCAGTGGTCAGTGACGGTGGCAGGGGCAGGGACAGGGTCGGTGTCAGGGCCACGTTGGACGCGGTGAGCGGCGTGTGACGACGGTTTCACGGACACCGCGACCCCGGATCCCGGATGCCGGAACCCGGTTCCAGAAACAGAAGTCAGTAGCCAGTCGACAGTGGGCTGTGGCAGTGGCAGGGACAGTGGACAGTGTCAGTGACAGTGTCAGGGCCAGTGTCAGTGCCAGTGCCACGTTGGTCGCGGGGGAGGGGGTGTCGAGGCTGCCATTGGACAGCCGCAACCCGTGCTACCATCCCCCCATGTTCCGCCAGGCCGCACGGACGCTTCTGGCGATGGTCCTGACGCTGTGGGCCATCGCCACGGGGACCTTCTTCCTGATGGAGCGGGCCCCCGGGGGACCGGCCTCCGGCGAGCGGCGCCTCGACCCCCTGATCGAGGCGGGCAACCTCGCGAACCTCGGGCTCGCGGACCTGGTGCGGGCCCCGTGTGACGGCGTGATCGAGGCCGTCGCGGGCGAGGGCGCCCGGCTGTCGTCCGGGGGCGAGGCCGCGCGCATCCGCGGCCCGGGGCCGTGCCGGGCCGAGGCCCCCCACGGGGGCGAGGTCTCGGTGGTCCTGGCCGGCCCGGGCGAGGAGGTCCGGGCCGGCGAGGTCCTCCTGGTGGTCCGGCCGTCGCCGTGGGTGCGCTACGGGCGCGCCATGGCCTCGATCATGACCCTGGACCTCGGCGTCACCTACGGGAGCCGGGGCGAGCGCACGGTGCGCGAGACGCTCGCGAGGAGCCTCCCCGTCTCGGCCACGCTCGGGCTCCTGGCCCTGCTCGTCGCGGCGGTCCTGGGCGTCCCCGCGGGCCTGTTCGCCGCGGCGCGCGAGGGGACCTGGAGCGACCGCCTCCTGACCGCGGTCTCGACCGCCCAGGTCAGCGTCCCCGCGATCGTCCTGGGACCGTTCTTGCTGTATCTGTTCGCGGTGAGGGTTCCGGTCTTCGCACCCGGGGGTCTCGAACGGCCCTCCGACCTGGTCCTGCCCGCCGCGACCCTGGGGCTGATCGTGGCCGGGGTGATGCAGCGGATGACGCGGGCCGGCGCCGCGGGTTTCCTGAACGGGGCCACGGCCCTCCACCTGAGGGCCCGGGGGCTGTCCCCCTGGCGGCTGGCGGGTGTCCACGCCCTGCGCCACGCCGCGATCCCGATGCTCGGCTACCTGCCTCCGGTCGTGGCCGGACTCCTGTCGGGATCCCTCGTCGTGGAGCGCGTCTTCAACCTGCCCGGCGTCTCGCGCCACCTGATCGGGGCCGCCCTCAACCGCGACTACCCGCTCGTGATGGGGGTCGTGCTGCTGTACAGCGTCCTTCTGGTGGCCCTGACCAGCCTGGCGGCCCTCCTGCACCCGGTCCTGGACCCCCGCCTGCGCGCGGGGAGGTTCCGGGAGGGCGTCCGGCCGCCGGAGGCCCGGTCCGGAGAGTGGTGGCCATGAGGTGGGTCCGAGGCACGCGGGGGATGGTCCTCGCCGGGATCGGGGTCCTGGTCGCGGCCGCGGTGGCGGGCCCGGAGACCGCCCGGTGGGTCGTCGGCTTCTCGTCCGACGAGATCCACACGGCGTTTCCATACGCGCCGCCCGGGTTTTGCGACGTCCCCGACCACCGGCAGGTCCTGGACGGGGACCGGGGCGCCTTCGACCTCCTGACGGCCGGCGGTCCCCCGGGGTCCAGCGAGGGAATCCCCCTGGGGTCCGGACGACCCGGGGATGCAGGCCCGCTCCTCGCCAGGGCCGCCGCCGCGTTTCGCGCCCTCTCGATGGTCATGGCGCGGGCGTGGCAGTCCGGCGGTCCCGAGGGCGTCGTCCCGTTGTCCGAGGTGCGCGACGCCCTCGCCGGCTGGCCGGCGTGGGCGGGACCGATCCTGGATGCCTGCGGGCCGGATGCGTGTCCCATCCCGGCGCTCGTCGAGGCGTCGCGGTTCCTCCGGTTGACCGGCGAGTCGCTGGCGGCGATGGACTCGGACGCCGACCGCACGGTCACCCGCGACGAGTTCTTGGGCGCGCCGACGGCCAGGCCGCACCTCCTCGGGTCGGACGCCCTGGGCCGGGACGCCCTGGTCCGCCTGCTGGAGGGGCTCCGACTGTCGGTGCTCGTGGGGGCAACCGCGGCCGTGACCGCGGCCGGAGTCGGCGTCGTGTACGGGGCGACCGCCGGGATGGCCGGGGGCCCGGTGGCCACCGTGCTGATGCGCGTCGTGGATGTCCTCTACGGGCTTCCGTTCTTGTTCGTGGTCATCCTGCTGATCTCGCTGGTCGGACCCTCGCTGCTGAACCTCCTTCTGGCCATCGTGTGCGTCCAGTGGCTCGGGATGGCCCGCACGGTCCATCACCTGGTCGCCTCGCTCCGCCAGGCCCCGTACGTCGTCGCGGCCCGCTCGATGGGGTGCGGGCTTGTCCGCCTGTGCGCGACTCACATCCTCCCCAACGCCCGCAGGCCCATCCTGACGTGGACGGCCCTCCTCGTGCCCGCCTCCATCAAGGAGGAGGCGTTCCTGTCGTTCCTGGGCCTCGGGGTCCAGGCCCCGCACGCCTCGCTCGGGACCCTGATCGCCGAGGGCTCCCCGCGCATCGCGGAGGTGCCGTGGCTCGTGGCGTGGCCCGCGGCGGTCCTGTTCCTGCTGGTCCTGCTGGTCCACGTCGCCTGCGACGAGACCGGGCAGACGGATGGGTAGCGGTCGGTGGGCCGACGAAATCCCCTTGTTTTTCCAGAAACAAGGCGGATAGAATTCGGTGAAGTCCGGAGTTCGCGGAAGTCGGGGACCGGTCGCGGAGGAACCGCCACCGTCCCACCGCGAGGGAGGCGTGCGATCATGCGTGCAAGATTCCTGGCTCTGGTCGCCCTGGTCCTCGTGGCGTCCCCAGCCCGATCCGAACCCCTGGATCCAGGCCGATTCGACCCTTCCTGGAACGGCCTCGAGTTCGGGGTGACTCGGGAGAGGGTGCTTGCGTTCCTTCAAGAACGCATTCGCCAGCGCTACGAGGCCAGGATTCGCGAGACGCGCGACGTGGCGGTGCAGGACCGGCTCAAGCGCGCGAGGGACGCCGAGGTCGCGGGCGTCGGTTCCGACTTCGTGGCCTTCACCGGGCAGCAGACCGGGTGGGACATCTCGGTCATGCGAGGAGAGTTCGCGCACGGGACCGGTGAATCCATGCTCCACATCCAAGAGGAGAAAGTTCACTACTACTTCTTCTTCATAAACGATGTTTTCTATAAGTTCATCCGGACGGGGGTGGACCGACCCATGGCCGGCCTCGTCGAGGACCTCTCCCGCGTCTATGGTCCGCCGGCGCAGGTCGAGCACCAGGACGCCGAGGCCCGTTCCGGCGTGCGACGCGCGCAATGGGAACAAGGGCTCCTGGGGCTGTCCGTGGAGGACCGAACGCGCCTGTACCAGTGCCTCCTGGTGCGGTGGGTCCTCCGCGCGGCCGACGACGCCGTGCACGCCGAGTGGGAGAAGGCCCGGACGACGGGTCCCGGGGTCAATCCGATCGTCCACGAGGCCGCGGAACCGCCTGCAAGCCCCGACGCGGCCAATCCCGTGGACGAGATCCTCGGTCGCACCCCGCCGCAGGATCAGACGAGCCCGCCGCCCCCGAAGAAGCCCGGGAAGAAGAAACGCAAGCGCTAGGACCTACCTCGCCCCTCCCGCCGGCGACCACTCCGCGACCGCGTCCTCCGCGACCTTGCACGGTCCACGACAGGTGTGTCTCGAGCGATAGACGTAGGTCCAGCCCAGGGACCCCGCGTCCCCCGGCGTCTGGGTGGTGACCAGGTACCGGTCGTCGAGTTCCCCGAAACCGGCCGCCCGCTGGGCCGGGCGCTCCTGGTCGCCCTTGTTCGCATCGAGAGGGACCCACCCGACCCGGGGCAGATAGACCTCCACCCAGCGATGGAACACGTCGTCCCACGAGGCGTCGTCCCCGCGAACCACCAGGGACCCCGCGAACCGCGCGGGCACCCCGTTGGCGCGCAGGAGGGCCATCAGGAGCATCGAGTACTCCGAGCACGACCCCGTGCCCCGCTCGAGGACCAGGGGCGCCGTGTTCCATCCCCCGGCGAGGTCGTAGTCCATGTGGTCCACCACGTACTCGTACGTGTTGCGGGCGAGCGAGGACAGGTCCGGACTGCGCGAGGCCAGGTCCGCGGCGACCTCGCGGATGCGCGGGTGCGCGAGCCACAGTTTCGACCCGTCCCGCGTGAAGGCCCGGGCCACGTCCGCCGGGATGTCCCGGCGAGGCCCGACCTCGGAGGGCAGGAACACGAACCGGATCGCGCGCAGCGTGACCCGGGCGCGGGCCTTGACCTGCACGGTGCGGCCGGCCGCCACGTCCCGGAACACGAAGCGGGCGACCTCCTGGCCGCCCTCTTCCGCCCGCGTCTCGTCCGGGGGCGGCTCGAAGGCGACGGGGCCCTCGACCTCCTGGAACGGCTGCGTCCTCGGGACCGCGATGACGACCTCCGCGGTCTCCACGGGCCCCGGCCCTGTGTTGCGCAGGGACCACGTGAACTCGACCGCCACCTCGCGCTCCCGCAAGACCCGGTACGGCCGGGTTCCGAGCGCCATGTCCACGAAGGACAG
Source organism: Anaeromyxobacter dehalogenans (assembly GCA_020722625.1). Lineage (GTDB taxonomy): Bacteria > Myxococcota_A > UBA9042 > DTJE01 > DTJE01 > DYKK01. Next base: position 3,187 of record DYKK01000122.1, on the reverse strand, counting down.
GTCGTCGGTCTGGTAGTCGGCGACCACGAGGTCCGCGCCCACGCCGGCCATTCCCGTCGGGTGGGGACCCGGGGACGAAAACCAGAACAGGACGCGGCCGGTCGCGAAGTCCACGGCATAGATCGCGTCGTCCTGCCGGTCCGCGACGTACAGCACGTCCCCCAGGAACGCGAGCCCCGCCACGCCGGTGGACGGGGCCGGGACGGTCCGCAGGCTGGTCCCGTCCTCCGGGTCCACCTCGTGGAGGGTGTCCTTCCAGTCGTCGCCCACGACCAGGTGCCCCTCGCGCCACGCGAGCCCCCGGGGCCTCTTGGCCTCGACCTCGACGCGGTGGTCGCACCGGCCGGTCTCCCGGTCCACCCGGTACGCGACGCGCTCGGTCTCGTCCACGGTCCACAGGAATCGCCCGTCCCAGGCCAGGCCCGTGGTCCTGCGCGACGGGGTCGGGATGTCCCGGACCCCCTCGCCCGACGCCGGGTCCACGGCCCACAGGCGCTCCGCCTGGTGGTCCGCGACCCACAGGACCTCCCCGTCCCACGCAAGACCGGTGACGCGAGGCGCCGGGGCCGGGACCGCCCGGCGCACGTCCCCCCGCTCCGCCCGGGCGACCCCGGCAAGACCCATCACGACCAGGACGACCGCGACCTTCCGAGTCATCACGCCCTCCAGCATTGACAACGACCCGTGCGGACCGAATCATACCCCGTGCCGGTCCGGGTGGGCCGGCCCGCCGGAGCGTACCGATGAAGATCGAGTCCACCCGATGAAACTGCATCGAATCCCGGTCGGTCCCTTCGCGACGAACTGCCTCCTCGTCGGGGACGAGGGCGGTCAGGGGGTCGTGGTGGACCCCGGCGGGGACGGGGAGGTGATCGCGGACCGGGTCGCGGCGTTCCGCCTCCAACCGACCTTGATCGTCCTGACCCACGGGCACCTGGACCACTGCCTCGAGGCCTCGGCCCTGGCCTCCCGGTACGGGGTCCCCGTGGCGATCCACCCGGCGGACCTGCCGCTGTACCGCAACCTCCCGAGGCAGATCGCCGCCCTGCTCGGACCCGCCGCGGCCGAGGCCTTCCGGCCCGACCCCCTCGTGGAACCCGGCTGGTTGCTGAATGAGGGCGACCGCGTTCCGATCGGCGCCCTGGAGGCCGAGGTCCTGCACCTCCCGGGCCACACCCCCGGGGGGATCGGGCTCCTGATCCGGACCGAGCCGCCCACCCTGATTTGCGGGGACACGATCTTCCGCGACGGGATCGGGCGCACCGACCTGTGGGGAGGCGACCACGAGACGCTCATCGCCTCGATCCGCAACAAGGTCTTCACCTTGCCCGACGACACCCGGCTCGTCTGCGGCCACGGCGCCGAGACCACGGTCGGACGCGAGAAGGCGTTCTTCCCGTATTGACCTGTCTTGAGCACCCGCCGCGGGTCTGGGGCCTCGGCCGGGTCGTCGTGGCAGTGTCAGGCGACAGTGTCAGGGCCGCGTGGGTGAGGCCGCTGAAAAACTCTCAAGGATGCGACATAGTTTCTTCATGGTTTCCCTGGAGACGCGACCACTGCTCCCCCGCTACCGCGACGTTGCCTCACTTGAAGATCGCGACTCCCCAGCTTGGTGGTTCCCCTGGAGACGCGACCACCGGTCGCGTCTGGACGCGCGAGCGCCGCTCGCGCCGTCCGCCACCGATCTGCAAAAAACCAGAGAATTCCAGGCGATGCCGTAACAGAGGGCAGAGTCAGTGGACAGGTTCAGTGTCAGTGTCCGGACCACGTTGGCCGCGGGGACCGGGACGCCGCGACGGCTCAAGCGGCCTCTGCGTGTCTGCGTTTTTCACCGGCCTCGTTGATCGCGGGGGCCGGACCCTCCGGCGGACCATCCAGGCGAGGATGCGCGCCCCGTCGTGGAAGGAGCGGAACCCGGACCGGCCGTGGCGCCTGCGGTCGCGCGACACCGGGACCTCCACGATCCGCCCGCCTCGCAGCGCCACGAGTGTGTTGATGTCGGCCTCGACCTCGTAGCGGACCGAGTCCATCCGGTCCGGGTCCACCGCGTCACGCCAGAAGGCCCGGAATCCGGCCTGGGCGTCCGTGATCCCCTGGCCGTACAGGTGGTTGAAGGCCCACGTCAGGAACCGGTTTCCCGCGTGATGCAGGCGGGTCACGGCCCCGTCCCGGAAGACCCCGAGGAACCGCGACCCGATGACCATGTCCACGCCGGGGGTCAGGGCGTCGAGCAGGCGCGGGGCCTCGGCCGGGTCGTCCTGGCCGTCCGCATCAATCAGGAGCACGATGTCCCCCCGGACGGCCCGCAGCCCCGCCCGCACGGCCGCGCCCTTGCCGAGGTTGCGCGGAAGCCGTACCACCCGGGCCCCGGCCCCTGCCGCGGCCTCCGCGGTCCCGTCCGACGACCCGTCATCCGCCACGATCACCTCGATCACGCCCGGCAGGTGGGCGAAGAGCCCCCGCACGACCTCCCCGACGGTTTCGGCCTCGTTGAACGCGGCCACGACACAGGACACCGCTCGTCCCGCGCGTGCGCCGCCGCGACCGCTTCCATTCATTCCGGTCCGCCTCCCGGTCGTCTTCAGCCACGAGTGTCACGCACCCGCTCGCAGGCCTCGACCAGGCGGGCGAGACCCGCTGGAATCGCGTCTCCCATCGGGATCGGGGGGTCCGTCCCGCCGGGGGCGCCTTCCCGGAAGAGCCCGCGGGACACGCACCACGGGTCCAGCCGGCACGAGGCGCACACCCGCGAGGATGGGTGATCGGTGCGGCGGGACTCTTCCGGGTACATCGCGTTCAACGACACCTGGTCGTGGAAGTTGTCCATCACCCGCGTCCCGGCCAGGACCGCGGCCAGGGTCGCGTCCAGATGCTCCCGGCCGGGCAGGGCGCACAGCGGGAAATCCCGGAACATCGCGAGGACCGCGCCCCAGTGCGCCTCGAGGTCGTCGGGGAGCCGCGAGAACGCCTCGCGCAGGGTGCCGATCCGGACCCGGGATCGCGCCGCGACCTCGGGGGCCGCGTCCGCGAGGCTCACCCGCTTGAACGTCAGGACCCAGGGGGTCCGGGAGAACCGTCCGGCCACGTGCCCGACGACCGCCTCGATCCGCGACACGTTGAAGGCGCTGACCACGACGTTGACGTTCACGGGGACCCGCGCGGCGCCCGCCTCGGCCCGCGCGCGGTT
>DYKK01000121.1 GCA_020722625.1 Anaeromyxobacter dehalogenans | reverse complement strand
ATCCGCCGCGTCCCGTAGAACGGCGTCGTCAGGGACTGCCGGGCGATGAGCCCCATCCACTTGAGGTCCTCCTCGCCCGCAGGGACCGCCTCGTGGTACACCGTCGAACGGTCAGCGGCCCCGCCTGTGCGGCGGGATCTGGCGGCGTATTCCGGCTACCGTGGGGCTTCCGGCCACCATTTCAGGGCCTCGTGCTCCTCGACCACCCGGAAGCGGATCGGGCGGGAACCGTCCGCGGGGTGAAGCACCAGGACGAACGCCCGGCCCCCGGCGGCGTCGTTCATCGGGTCGAGGGTGGCGCGGGTCGCGCGGCGGTCCACGCATCGCAGGTGGGCCGCGAGGAAGGCGGCCTCGAGCGCGCCGGAAACCCCGGAACGCGCCGAGAGGGAGGCCTGGACCCCGCGGAGGTCGTCCGACGCGACCGCGGAGCACACCCGGTCGTACAGGGTCAGGGCCTCGGGGTACGGGCTGCGCTCGTAGCGGAACAGGAACGGGACCGCGGCCAGGAATATCGCGAAGGCGAATACCAGGGCCACGAGCGCCGGGTGCCGGCGCTGGACCAGTTCCCCCATGAACAGGGTGACCGGCCGCGGTGGGGTCAGGTCTCCAGGACCTTCCGGATCGCGTCCCATGCCTCCTGTCCCAGCCGGCCGGAGGTCGCGGCCAACCGGCCGATGATCAGACCCTGGATACGATACAAGTTGGCGATTTCTTTCGAGAACCCCTCGAGAGCCCGCAGGTTCGACGCGATCGTGTCCACGTCTCCTCGGGCGAACGGCCCGGTCAGCCCGGACAGGTCCTTGGAAACCATCAGGTTCTCGGTCACGTCGTCGAGAAGGTTGCCCGCGATGTTGAACGGGTTGGGAACCCCGCATTCCTGGAGGATCTTGGCGCACATCATCAGGTTCAGGAACGGGAACGTGGTCCCGACGACCGCCCCGGCGTGATACAGCGGCTTGCGGTCGGCCGCGAGGACGGCCACAGTGGCGCCGGCGCGCCGGAAAAGTTTCGTGACCGCCTGCAGCGTCTTCCGGTCCGGCGCCTCGACCATCACCGTGACCCCGGAAAGGGTCTGGTCGAAGATGGCCATTGCGCGCGGAAAGGCCGTCAGCGGATGGGCGCTGAACGTCCGGTCGGCCGGGATCGAGGGGGTGAGGACCGAGGAGGTCAGGCACCCGGACACATGGCCGACCAGGGAACGCGGCCCGATGACGCCCGCCGCGAGCATGGCCTGTGCCGCCTCGGCGATGGCGTGGTCCGGCACGGCCAGCAGGATGAACCGCGCCCCCCGGGGACAATGGTCCGCGGTGAACACCGGCGGTGCGCCCCGCTTGCCCCGCTTCGCAGTCCTCGAAACGAGCGCGACGGGGATCTCGCTTTCCGCAAAGGCCGCGGCCAGGCCCGACCCCGCGCGACCCGTGCCCACGATCACGACCTCGAACTCGTTACGGCTCTTGGGCATAGAGGCCCCTTTCTGAAAGGATGGTCAGAACAGAAGTCGGGACCACGCCCGACACGTCTCGGCCGGAGGCGAGGGCCTGGCGGACCTCGGTGGACGAGACCGCGGGGAACCTCGGTCCGCGGGCGCCCGGGGGGTCGGGGAATCCTTCGCGCCGAAGGACCAGGAGGCGAGCGAGCCGCGCAACCTCGTCCCACTCGCGCCACGCGGGCGTTTCGGGGAGGATGTCCGCGCCGATGACCAGGGTGAAGGTCCGGTCCGGGAACGCCCCGGCGAGGTGGCGCAGGGTCTGGACCGTGTAAGAGGGGGTCGGGAGTCGGGCCTCGACGTCCAGGACCCGCACGCGGCGGCCGAAGGGGCGGAACGCGGCCCGGCACAGGCTCAGGCGGTCCCGGAAAGGCGCGGACGCCTTCCCGAAGGCGTGGCGGAAGCACGGGACCACGAAGACCTCGCGATGCTCCGTGCACGTGAGGAGGTACGCGACCGCGAGGACGTGCGCGCAGTGGGGGGGGTCGAAACTCCCTCCATAGACCGCCGTGGGGATGCCCGCGCTCGTCATCGGCCTGGGACTCCGATGCCTCCCCGGCGTACGACGATAGATCAGTCCGGATACAAAAGGAACGGCCTGCGGGCCTCGGCGAAGTCGCGTTCCTGGGGGGCGAGGGAGGCCGCGAGGTCGCGCGGGTCCGCGCCTTGCTCCAGGGCCGTGCGCAGGGAGTCGTCGCCGAGGAGGAGGTCCAGGGCCAGGCGGTCCTCCACGAACTCGTAGGCGTCGCGCCGGTAGGCGAAGGCGCCGGGCGCGAGGTCCATCAGGGCCCGCAGGATCGCGAGGCCGGTCAGGAACGGCCGGAACCGCGCGCGGTCGAGCACCAGGGTCTGGACCCCGCCGCATCGTTGTCCAGCCCACTTGTCCGCGAGCGGGGTGAAGAACAGGGGACGGAAGGCCGCGCCGGGCAGACCGAAGGCGCTCAGGCGGGCCGCGAGCGCGAAGGGGTCGCGCACGTACGGGGCCCCGAAGACCTTGAAGGGCGTGGTCGTGCCGCGGCCCTCGCTCGCGTTGGTCCCTTCGAGCAGGCACAGCCCCGGGTAGAGGAGGGCCGTCTCGAAATCGGGCATGTTGGGGGAGGGGGGGACGAAGGGAAGGCCGAGGTCCGGCCAGAGGAGCGACCGCGTGAGACCCGCGCACTCGAGGACCAACAGGTCAAGGTCCAGGCGGGCGAAGGCGGCATGCAGGCGCGCGGCCTCGCCCGCGGTCAGCCCGTGCCGGACGGGGACGTCCAGGTACCCCACAAAGGACCGCAAGTGCGGGCGGACGTGTCCACCCTCCAGCGCGGCGAGGCCGATCGGGTTGGGCCGGTCGCACACGATGAACTGGACGCCGACCCGGGAGCAGACCTCCAGGGTCAAGGCCATGGTCGCAAGGTAGGTGTAGTAGCGCGCCCCGACGTCCTGCAAATCGAAGACGACCGCATCCAGACCGCGCAGGAGGTCCTCGGATGGGGCGAGGGAGCGCGCGGACGACCCGTAGAGGCTGACCACCGGGACCCCGAGGTGGGGCTCCACACCATCCGAGACCGGCTCCATGTAGGCCTGTTCCCCGTACAGGCCGTGCTCGGGGACCACGAGGAACTGCGGGCGCGTGGCCGGGTCCGCGCACAGGCGCTCCGCGACGCTGTTGCCCCGCGACGTGACCGAGGCCCCGTGCACGCACAGGGCGTAGGGGCGTCCGCCGAGCAGGCGGCGGGCCTCCTCAATCAGGCGCTCGCAACCGGGGCGTACCCTCATGGATCAGCGCTCCCGAAGCAGCCTGGAAAGGACCTCCACGTAGGCGTCCGCCGCCAGGCGGGCCGTGGCGGCCGGGTCCTCCCACACCCGGTCCTCGATCGGGCCCATGGTGAAGGTCCGCGCGTCGCGGGGGGGCGGGAACGCCGGCCATCGGGTCGTGCAGGGACCGACCGGGTTCGGGTGGCCGGAGTCGCGAACCTGCGTGATCGCGGCGTCCAGGGCCTCGCGGACCCGTTCGCGGCCGGGCGAATCGAGGCAAGGCGGGAGGTCCGCCGCGAAGAACACCGATCCGTCGTCGCCGGCCCCCCGGATCGCCACGAGTCGGACCGGGGCCGCCGGGGATATCGCCCCGGCGGCGGTCCAGGCGGCGGACACGGCCGTTTCGAGTCCGTGGGACAGGTCGAGGACGGTTCCGATCACCTCGGACCACGCCCCGAGCCGCACGGTGGGTCGGGTCTCGGCGAGCACCTCCCACGGCTCGGGCAGGGAGAGGGGTTCCCGGATGACCCCGAGGACCGCGTCCACCTGCGAGGGGGCGAGGAGGTCGGACCCCGCGCAAGGCTCCAGGTCCAGGATGTCCGCGTGGCCGCGGGCCGCGAGGTCGGACAGGTCCTGAAGGGCGCGCACCGGGAAGGCCGGGTCGGTTCGCGGCGTCCGGGCACGGACCGACACCACATTGCGGAAGCGATGCCGTGGAGCCCGCCGAGGACCGCCCGGGAGACGGACTTCGATCACGGCGACGTCGAAGGACGGGCGCGTCGGTTCGAGCCCCGTCGGGCCGGACAGGACCCAGTCCATTCCTGAAAAGAACGGGGAATGGGCCAGGTCGTGGAGTGCCTCCGCGACCGGGTCCGGGCGGTAGGCCACGAGGGCCAGGCGGGCCCCGAGCGCCTCCGGGTCCAGGACCGACAGGGCGGAGACCCGCGCCAGGAGGTCCACGAGCCGGACCAGGTCCCGGGGGTGCGCCCCCGCATCGGGCAGGGCCGACGGGGCCTCCGGAAACACGCGAAGCGTGGGAAGTGGCCCGGCCAGGACCACCCCGGGCCCGGACTCCGCCTGTCCTTTCAGTCCGATGACCGTCACCCCGCTTCCCCAGGCATCCGCCGTGGACTGCTCGACCACCGCGACGTCCGCGAAATACAGGTACGACAGGATGCGGTCCAGCAACGCGGTCCGGCTCCCGAACGTCTCGGTGACGGCCCTGGCGATGTCGAAACTCACGGGGGGAGGATAGCACAAGGGCTTGACTTGCGCCGTGAGCGTGGGAATATCCCGGCGACGGTTGCGCAAGAGGAGAGGCCCCCATGAAGCGTTCGGAACGGTGGGTCGCAGTGGTCGCCATGGCGCTCGCGGCGGTGTCGTGTTCCCGGTCCGGAGGAGAACGGGGGACGACCGCCCCCGAATGCCCGAAACCGCCCCCGCAACCTGCGGCGGTCGAGCGCCTGGTCCAGGACCGCGGGCGCATGGCGGTGGCGGGGGAAGAAGCGGCTCGCCAGTATGACCAGTGCGTCGAGTCCGCCCTGGCCCAGTGCGCCTTCTCGGGGATCAGCGCGGTGGCGCGCATGAAGGCGGACCCGGCCCCCTGCCGGGACCTCCAGGACGAATGGATGCGGCGGTCGTGCGAGATGGACGGGGCGCGCGCCGCGGCGTTCCAGTCGAAGGACCCCGCGAAGTGCGACGCGATCTCGACGCCGGAGGACCGGGACCGCTGCACGGCCGAGGTCGTGGGCCAGGCCGCGCTCGAGCAGGACCGGCCCGAGATGTGCGCGAAGATCCGGGACGGGGCATCCCGGTCCGAGTGCCGGGCGCGCGTGTTCGAGACGCGGGCTGCACGAACTCAGGACGCCGCGGCCTGCGCCGAGATCGAGGACCCGGCCCGCAAGGCGGACTGCCAGCAAAGGACCGCGATGCAGAAGGCCATGACGACCGGCGATCCCGGGGCCTGCGAGGTCGTCAAGGACCCGGCGGTGCGCGAGACCTGCCGCGCCCAGGTCCTGCGGGAACAGGCGGCCCGGGAGGGGAAGCCCGAGGTGTGCAAGGGGCTCAAGGACCCGGCCCCGTGCCGGGATGCGGCGTTCTTCCGGATCGCGGTGTCCGCGGGGGACCCGGACAAGTGCAAGACCATCGTGGACCCCATGCAGAAGGACCAGTGCCTGATCGAGTCCGGTCGGGAGGCCGCCGCGAAGGACCCGTCCTTTTGCGCGCGCGTCGCGGAACAGGCGATGCGACGACACTGCTTCAACATGGCGTGGTCGGGCGCGGCGGGGACCGTCGAGGAACCCGCGGCGTGCGACCACGTCCGCGACGAGGCCGTGAAGTCCGAGTGCCGGGACCAGTTTCACTACCTGAAGGCCGTACAGACCGGGAAGGTGGAGGGGTGCGCCGCCATCGCGGACCGGGACCTCGCCCGGATGTGCCGGGAGGTCGTGGAGCACGCGCCGCCTCCGCCGGTCCCGTCCGCTCCCCCGCCGCCCGCGCCCCCGGCCGCCGTGCCTCCGCCGGAGCCCGCGCCCCCCATGACGCCGCCTCCCCCCGGCGCCGCGCCCGCGCCTCCGCCGGCCCCGTAAGACCCCGCCCGAGGCCCGGCGGTCCGTCGTCCATTTGGCACTGCCGCGCCGGTGGCCCTACGATCGCTCGGGAACGCTTGGAGTGACGAGACATGGCCGCGAATCCATCCGTGCGGGGGCACGACTCCCCGATGGTCCCCGCGGGACGCACCGAGGCTGGGCGGTTCTACCGGACCCCGCGGGGCCGGCTCGTCCAGGTGACGGAGGTGCCGCTCCAGGGACACAAGGTCCGCATCCGCTACTGGGGGATGTACGGGCTCGGCTGGCAGACCATGTGGCTTCCGGGGGATTCCTTGTTGATCCCCGCCCCGGAGGTTGACGCCTTCCCCGACCCCGCGACCGCCGAGGATGTCCTCCTCGGGGGTCCGGTCCACCGGGACGTGTCGCTCGGGGACTGATCGGGGCCATCGCATCTCGAAGTGGGTCGGTCGTCAACACCCCGTCTTCCGCGTCCAACGTGGTCCTGACACTGACACTGTCACTGTCACTGCCCCCTGTCCCTGCCACTGCCCCAGGAATGGGGTTCGTCGTTGCGCGACGTGCCGCTCACCCCTGTCGATCCTGGAGGCGCGATTTGAAATCGCGCCGGCTGCGCGGCCTCCGAGCCGCGCCCCTCGGGGTCCAGGAACCGGGGTCCGGGAGCCGGCATCCGGGGTCCGCAGTCGCGGTGGACGTGGGCGTGTCGTCAATACCCCCGTCCCCCGCGTCCAACGTGGTCCTGACACTGACACTGTCACTGTCCCTGTCCCTGAACCTGTCCCTGAACCTGTCCCCTGAGCCTGTCCCTGCCTCGCCGGGGAGTCCGAGGTTGCCCCTTGACGTCCCCGGTCCGCTGGGATTGAATGACGCCGTCTGTGCGACGGGGGACTCATGCCTGACCGCTACCACCTGATCGAGATCGAGGGCGACGAGGCGTTCCTGAGGGGCTACGTCGAGGGATACTTCCGGGCGCGCGGGGTGGACGTGAGCGGCGTGTACTTCGGGTCGGACGTGGGCCTGGACGACGAGCGGTTTCTGACGCGGCTTGAGACCTTCTTCGGGCTCAAGGTGGAGCACAACCTGCTGGTCATGAAGGGGGAATTCCGGACGCACCTGGAGGAGGCGATGTCAAGGCTTCCGGACCGCTGGCGGCTCCAGGTGAAGGCGGTCCGCGAGGTCCGGCGGATCCGGTTCCCCTTCCGGGTGGACACCCCGAGCCGCGAGGTCGCGCAACGCCTGAAGGCGTTGTTCGCGGGGCTTCCCGAGGGGGCCCGCATCGAAGGCGCGACGGTCCACGAGGAACACGGGGACGAGGGGTTCGAGACCTCCGCCTACGCCCCGGAGCACCCGTACCGGTTCCGGGCCTCCGGGACCGTGACGGGCGGGGTCGAACCGACCCTGAAGGCCTACCGGATGCTCGGGGAGTTCGAGAACGTGGTCTTCGACGAGCCCGAGTTCGATCTGGCGTGATCGCCCGTCAATCGAAAAACACGAAGGTCAGGATCACGAAGGTCGGGATCAGGATCGGGATCGAATACTTCAGCATGTACCCGAAGAAACTCGGCATGGCCACGCCCTGCTCCTCGGCGATGGAGCGGACCATGAAGTTCGGCGCGTTCCCGATGTAGGTGTTCGCCCCCATGAAGACCGCCCCGGCCGAGATCGCGGCCAGGTACGACACGAAGTGTTGAAGGGTCGCCGGGTCCACGACCCCCGCGTGCCCGCGCAGGGCCTCATAGACCTGGGGTTCCGTGAGCCCGAGTTTCCCCAGGGCCGAGTTGAAGTAGGTCAGGTAGGTCGGGGCGTTGTCGAGGAACGACGACAGAGAGCCGGCGGCCCAGAAGTAATGCCACGGCTCGTTCACGGCCCTGAGCAGTCCCGCGAGCGCCCCGCGCTCGCCTGCCTTCAGGATGGCGAGGGCCGGGATGATCGTCATGAAGATCCCGGCGAACAGGTACGCGACCTCCAGGATCGGGAACCACGTGAACTGGTTGCGCTCCCACCGGGTCTCGCGCCGCGTGGTCTTCAGAGACAGGAGCCCCATGACGATCAGGATGCCGTCCCGCAGGAGGTTCTGCCACTCCTGGTGCACGCCGAGGATGTTCACGTGCCCGAGCCGGACCGTCCCGCTCATCAGCACGGCGCCGACCACCCCGGCGAGAAACAGGAGGTTGTGCGCCCCCTCGATCCCGAAGCGCTCGGCGGCGCGGGTGTCGTGCGGGCCCTCGCGGCGGTAGTAGTATGAATCCATCAGGTAATAGATGACTGACAATATCACGACGGACAGCAACGTGTCCGGCAGGATGTGGAACAGGGTCCAGAAGAACGGGACGCCGTGAAGAAATCCGAGGAACAGGGGCGGGTCTCCCAGCGGCGTCAGGGACCCGCCGATGTTCGCGACCAGGAAGGTGAAGAAGACCACGGTGTGCGCGCGGTGGCGGCGCCTCGCGTTCGCCCGCAGGAGCGGGCGGATCGTGACCATCGCGGCCCCGGTGGTCCCGATCCACGAGGCGAACAGGGTCCCCACCAGGAGGATGCCGAGGTTGACCCTGGGCGTTCCCTGGAGCGTGCCGCGCACGTAGATCCCGCCCGAGATCGTGAACAGGGCCCACAGCAGGATGATGAACGGGACGTAGTCCACGACGTAGATGTGGGCGATCTCGTGGAGGGCCTCGCCGCCGAAGGCGACCACGAACGGGATCGCGAAGAGCCCGGCCCAGGCCGCCGACACCTTGGGAAAGTGGTGGTGCCAGAACCGGGGGGCGACCAGCGGGAAGACCGCGATGGACAGGAGGATTCCCCCGAAGGGGAGCACGGACCAGAGGGGGAGGTGCTCGCCGAGACCGGGCTCGCCGGCCGCGGGGGCGTGGACCGTCCCCCGTCCCGCCCCCGCCTCCGCTCCGACCGCCTCGATCCGGTCCGGGGGCGCGTACGTCTCGACCGCCCCCGGTCCGGCCCCCAGGCAGGGGCGCGCCGCAACCAAGAGGGTCCAGGCCGTCGCGGCCGCCGTCATCCACCGTGTCATCGCGTCCTCCGGCACGCGAGGTTCCAGCGATCAAAGGAGAGTCCGGCGGGATTGTCAATGTTGTGGGGCGGGTCCAGACCCACCGTCAATTTCCACAATTCAGCAAATATACGTGAAATCTGCATCGTTTCATTTCACCACCCTGGGGCCGCGACTTCCAAGTCCGGCATCCGCGGTCCGGGGTCCGGGGTCGCGGTGAACGTGGCTCTGTCGTCATGCGCTGCTCGCCGCGACCAAC
>DYKK01000484.1 GCA_020722625.1 Anaeromyxobacter dehalogenans | reverse complement strand
TGCACCTTCTGCTGTGGTTCGAAGGGGATCCCGCGGTCCGCGAGGCGGCGCAGCAGGTCCTGGACACGGAATTGATGCGTTTCGACAGCCCGAGGGCGCTCATCACCCACAGGAACGCCTGGTTCAACTTCATCTGGGCCGCGGGGAAACGGCTGGGGCCCGGCAGCGACGGGCCGGCGATTCAAGCGGTCGAGGACGCGGTTTGTTCGTTGAAGGAATTCCCATTGTCGAAGCATCATCAGGCGAAAAACACGTGGGACAAGTACCCTCACGACTGCGAGGGGCGGCTCGGGGGCTCGCAAACCGAGTTCCCGATCCCGGTCGCGGAGCGGTGCGTGAGGACCTTCCTGTGGTGGGCGAGCCCCTACGACCGCGAGACGTGCGACGAGCAGCCCTGGGAGATCGACCCGCCCGCGGACTACCTGCTGGCGTACTGGATGGGGCGGTACTACGGGTTCATGGATGGGGCGATGTGAGGGAACGCGAGGGGCGGGTGGGTCGGAGGCCCTCCAAGGAGGAGACGCGATGGGCATCCGGACGAGGTTCACGGAGTTGTTCGGGGTGGAGCACCCGGTGGTGGGCGGGGCGCTGATGCACCTGTCGCGGGCGCCGCTCGTCGCGGCGGTGTCCGAGGCCGGGGGGCTCGGGGTCCTTGCGTCCGCCATCTTCCGGGACCGCGACTCGTTCCGGGACGAACTGAAGCGGATCAAGGACCGGACGAGCCGGCCGTTCGCGGTGAACCTGAACCTGTTCCCGATGATGCGGCCCGTGGACAACCGGGACTACCTGGAGGTCCTGGTCGGGGAGGGCGTGCGCATCGTCGAGACCTCCGGCCACGAACTCCCGGAGGACCTGGTCGCGGACATCCGGGCCGCGGGCCTGAAGTGGATGCACAAGAGCGCGGCGGTCCGACACGCGCAACGCGCGGAGCGGCTCGGGGCGGACGCGGTGACGGTGGTGGGCTACGAGAACGGCGGGGCCACCGGGAGGTACGACGTGACCACCATGGTGCTGGTGCCCGCGACGCGCGAGGCGGTCCGGGTCCCGGTCATCGGGGGCGGGGGCGTGGTGGACGGGCGGGGCCTGGCCGCGGTCCTCGCGCTCGGGGCGGACGCGGCGATCATCGGCAGCCGCCTGGTCCTGACCGAGGAATGCGGCGTGCACGAAAACGTGCGCAAGGCCCTGATCGAGGCCGGCATCTACGACACGACGCTCGTGATGCGCTCCATCGGGATGACCCACCGCGTGCTCGTCAACGCGGCGTCCCGCAAGGTGCTCGAGATCGAGGCGCGCGGCGGCGGCCTGGACGAACTGCTCCCCCACATCCTCGGCGATCAGACCCGCAAGGTCTATTTCGAGGGGGACGTGGACGCAGGCATGAAC
>DYKK01000120.1 GCA_020722625.1 Anaeromyxobacter dehalogenans | reverse complement strand
TCCTGGCACTGACACTGTCACTGCCACTGCCACTGTCTCTGAACCTGCCCTCTGACCCTGTTCCTGAACTTGTCCAAGGTCTTTCGTCGTGCCGCCGAGATCGTCGTGGCGGATCGAGGGCGGCACCAAATCCGCCGTCACATTTCACAATCCATTGAACCTATTGGCTTTGACGCGGATCCTCTTGGCTTTGACGCGGATCCTCATTCACCACGATCTCACGACAGCGGGTCTGCGACTTCAATCCGAAATCCGCAATCCGCAATCCGAAATCCTGATTCGCCGCCGTCGAGGCGGTGAATCAGGGGCGGCTTCCCCGCATTGACAGGGCGCGCCCATCCCTCTAGTCTCGGGTCAACCGGGTTCCGTTCCGAGGAGGAAGCCATGAAGGTCGCATGGTTGGCCGTGTTGATCGTGCCCGTGGTCGCGGGGACCGCCGCGGGTCAGACGCGCGAGGAACTCGCCGCCGAGGCCTTCCCCGTCCTCGAGAAGGGGTGCCGCAGCGGGGACATGATGGTCCGCGCGAGGGCCGTGGAGGCCATGGCCCGCATCCCGGGCCGCGATGTCACCCCCACCATCCAGGACGGGCTGAACGACGCCCAGTGGGTCGTGCGGGTCGCGGCGGTCAAGGCCCTGGCCCGCCTCGGCCGCCCCGAGGCGAAGACCCTCGCCGAGGAGTGGCTGCGGAAGTCGGATTTTCCCCATGAATCCCTGGCATTCGACCTCGTGTCCGCCCTGCCCGGGAGCGCCGGGCAGTCCCTCCTGTTCGCCGCGGTCCTCGACCCGGCATCCCCCGCGAGGGACGACCTCCTGAAGGCCGTGCTCGGCCAGGAGGCCCCCGTGATCGCGTCGCTCTTCTCGGCGGGCATCGGGAAGGCCGGTCTCGAGGCCCGCCTGGCGGACGTCCCCGAGGACCGGCGGGTGGCCGTGGCGACGCGGCTCGTCCAGGACCGGAACCCCGCGGTCCAGGCCGCGGCGTTGCGATGGGTCCGCGCGGCGCACCTGGACCTGCCGGCGGACACGCTCCGGCCCCTCCTGAAATCGAAATCCCCGGAGGTCCGCCTGGGCGCGGCCGAGGCCCTCGCCCTGACCGGAGAGGGCTCGGCCCTGGCCTTCCTCGCCCCGCTCCTCGACGGCCCCCGCGAGGACCAGCTCCGCTACCTGTGGGCCGCCGCGGCCGCGAAGACCCTCCCGGCGGACGTGGCGGCCCGACTCAAGAGGTTCCTCGCCCCCGACACGCCCGAGGACCTGTTGATCCCGGTCTATCTCGCGTTCGCGGGGACGGACGACGCGGCCCTGCGCGCGCGGGTCGAGGAGGACGTCCAGTCCACGCTCCTGCCGCGCCGCGCCGCCGCGACCCGGGCCCTCCCGAGGCTCCTCGGGAACCGGGCCCTCCCGAGGCTCTATGAGTTGCTCCGCGACGGCAACCCCCTGATCCGCCGCCTCGCGGCCGAGGGGATCGGGGACCTCGGACAGGCCGAGTCCGTCGAGGTCCTGGAGCGCGCGTTGCGCGACACGGACCGGGACGTCCGCCTCGCGGTGGTCGAGGCCCTCGGGCGCATCCGGGACCGCTCCGTGGTCGGGGTCGCCTCGTTCGTGGTCTATGACACGGACCCGGCGATCCGCAAGGCGGCCATCCGCGCGGTCTGCCGGGTGAACCATGCGGACGCCCTCCCCATCCTCCGCATCTACGCCGAGGACCCGGACCCGGAGGTCCGGTACGACGTGATCCAGGCGATGATCGAGTTGGACCCCGCGACCGCCCGGGACTACCTGGATCGCTCCCTGGCCGGCCTCGAGCCCCGCCACCTCCTGGCCCTGACGCGGCGTTTCGGCGAACCGTTCCTTCCGTTTCTGAAGGTCGCGGCCTCGTCGAGCCGGGCCTGGACCCGCCTGACCGCGGTCCGCGCCGCGGACCTCCTTCCGGGGGCCGGGGTCGCCTTCTGGCGGGAACTCGCGGCCACGAGCCCCCACGCGGACGTCCGCAAGGCCTCGGTCGCGGGCCTCGCGCGGCGCTCGTGTCCCGAGGCCCTGGCTGCGGCCCAGGCCCTCGTCAAGGACGCCGACTTCGATGTCCGCCTGGGAGCGGTGGAGGCGCTCGTCCGGTGCGGGGACGACACGGTCGTCGAGACCCTGCGCGGGCTCTTCCTCGACCCGGAGGAGGTCGTCCGCGTCGCGGCCGCCGCCGGACTCCTCGAGTTCCCGAAGACTCCGGTCCGCAAGGTCCCCCCCGCGAGGAAGAAGAGGCGATGACGTGACCGCGAGCATGACCCGACCCAGGAACGACATCACCCGCGACACCCTGTCCGCCCCGTGCCCGGCGCGGGCCTTCCTGTTCGACGTGGACGGGACCCTCGTGGATTCCGGGGGCGCGGGGGTTCGCGCCATGCGCCGGGCCTTCACCGAGGTCCTCGGGGTCGCGGACCCCTTTCGAGGCGATTCCTTCACCGGCCGCACCGACCCCCACATCTTCCGGGCCGCGGTGCAGCGCCACCTGGGCCGCGCCGCCACTCCCGCGGAGGAGCGTGAGTTCTTTGACCGCTATCTGCGCCACCTGTCCGAAGAGGTCCCGTCGTCCCCACGCTACCGGGTCCTGCCGGGGGTCGTGACCGTCCTCGAGGCCCTGTCCGCCCGTCCGGGATGCCTGCTCGGGCTGTGCACGGGCAACCTCGAGGCGGGGGCCCGCATCAAACTGGCCCGGGCGAACCTGAACCGGTTCTTCGCCTTCGGAGGCTTCGGTTCGGACGACCTGGATCGGGCCGCGCTGACGCGGGTCGCGATCGAGCGGGCCCGCGTCGCGGCGGCGGGACCCGTGGACCCGCTCGTGATCGGGGACTCCCCCCACGAGGTGACCGCGGCCCGCCGCAACGGGGCCCGGGTCGCCCTGGTCGCGACGGGATGGACCCCGCGCGAGGCCCTGCAGGCCCTCGACCCGGACCTGTTCTTCGAGTCGTTCGAGGACGAGGAGGCGACCGTCGCGCGGCTCTTGGGCCTCGGGGACTCGCTGCGCGCCGGGGTCTCGGACCTGGCGCGCGCGGTGGACGTGGTCCGGCGGGGCGGCGTCCTGGTGCATCCGACCTCGACCCTGTACGGGTTCGGGGGCGATGCGACGGACCCGGGCGTCGTCGCGCGCGTCCGGCGCCTGAAGGGAGGGCGCGACACCCCGTTCCTGGTCCTGGTCCCCGACGCACAGACCGCCTGGTCCCTCGCGGCGGAGGTCCCGGAGGCCGCGCGCCGCCTCGCGTCCCGGTTCTGGCCCGGCCCCGTGACCCTGGTCCTGCCCGCCTCGGACCGCGTCCCCCGTCCCCTCGCGGGCCCCGGCGGCACGGTGGCCGTGCGCGTGGATGCGCACCCCTTCGCCCAGGCCCTGGCCGCGGCCGCCGGGGTCCCCTTGCTGTCCACGTCCGCGAACCGGTCGGGGGGGCCGGCGCCGTGCGTCCCGGACGAGGTTGCGCGGGACCTGGTGCTCGCGTGCGACCTGTTCGTCGAGGACCCTGGCACCCTGGAGGGGCGTCCCTCGTCGGTCGTGCGCGTCCGGGACGGCCGGGTCGAGGTCCTGCGCGAGGGGGCGATTTCACGAAGGGACATCGAGCGATGAACCGCGAGTACTTGCTGCGCGCGAGCGACCTCGATTCCCTGCCCAGGGCCCTGCCCGAGGCCCCCCGCGTGGCCGCGCGGATCAAGGACCGCCCCGCGGACTTCGTGGTCGAGGAGGTCCCCGCGTACCTCCCGGCCGGAGAAGGGTCGCACCTGTTCCTGTGGGTCGAGAAGCGCGACTGCTCGGGCGGCGACCTCCTGCGCAGGCTCGCCGCGGTCCTGGGCATCCCGGTGGCGGACATCGGGTACGCGGGGACCAAGGACCGCAGGGCCGTGACGCGACAGTGGCTGTCGGTGCCCGAGTCGTGCGAGCGGGTCGTGTCCGCGGGGGTGGCCCTCGAGGGGGTCCGCGTCCTCGGGGTGGCGCACCACCGGAACAAACTGCGCCTCGGCCACCTGCGGGGCAACCGGTTCCGGATCCTGTTGCGCGGCGCGGACCCGGCCGGGGTCCCGGACCTCGCGCGCACCGCCGAGGACCTGACGCGGACCGGTTTCCCGAACTTCTTCGGGGTGCAGCGGTTCGGCCGCCGCGGCGAATCCATCGCGCTCGGCCTGGACCTGCTCGCGGCGGGGACTTTCAACGACCCCGCCTTCGCGAGGGTCGGCCGGTTCGAGCGCCGGATGGCCCTGTCCGCGGTGCAGTCGGCCCTGTTCAACCTCGTGCTTCGGGAGCGCATGGTCCGGGGGCTTGCCCGCACGGTCCTGGCCGGGGACATCCTGGCGCGGGCGGACTCCGGGGGTCCGTTCGAGGCCGTGGCGCCGGAGGTCGAGCAGGCCCGCCTGGACGCCGGGGAGGTCGTCCTCACCGGGCCGGTCTTCGGACACAGGTCCCGCCTGGCCGCGGGCGAGGCCGGGGCCATCGAGCGCGCAGTCCTCGCGGAGGCCGGACTCGACCCGTCCTCTTTCCGGGCCTTCACGAGCCTGGCGCGCGGGACCCGGCGCCCCTTCCACGTCCGACCCGAGGACGTGCGCGTGGAGGCGGACCCCGCCGGGATCGTGCTGTCCTTCTTCCTGCCCAAGGGAACCTATGCCTCCGTGATGTTGAGGGAATTCGTCCTGCCCGGGGCGGAGGGCCCCGCCGCCGATTTGGCATCCGAGAAGGAGATCGAGTAGAGTCGGCGCGGAGGCCCATCCGATCGGGATGCCATCTGACTGACCCCTGAAGGGAGGCACGAACGTGAAGGGTTCCACGCGCCTGTTTCTGGTCGTCGTGATCGCCTCGGTCGTGGCCGCGCCCGGAGCGGCGCGGGCCTGGAGCACCCAGGGCGGCGAGACCCTGCAGACGAGCGAGAACGCCGCGCACGCCGGGACGGGGTTCCCGTGGGCCCTGCAAACGGGCTACCACATGCCCCTGATCCACAACTTCGAACTGATCCCGAGTTTCGGGTTCTACTACGGCCAGAACACGACCGTGCCGCTGGTCGGGACCACGCTCACCGCGGGCCTGAAGTTCCGGCTGCTGCAGACCGGCAAGTTTCACCTGGCCCTCATGGGGGAACCGGGGTTCCTGATGAACTTCCACCCCGGGGTCTTCTTGTTCGGGTTGGTCCTGGGACTTCCGCAGGTCCTGGGCACCTACAACTTCACGAACGCCTTCTCCCTCCATTTCGGCCTGCGGATGCCGATCGCGATCGTCTTCGGGCGGAAGGGTGTCCCCACCTTCGCCCACATCCCGATCCTGGCCCACCTGGGCATGGAGTACGCGGTCTCGTCCAGCGTGAACATCTTCGCGAAGATGGACATGGGCGTGTCCATCGCGGCCGCGTCCGGGGGAAGCGAGGCCGAGTTCTCGCCCGCCTTCATCTTTGGCGGTGCTTTCCGATTCTGACCCGGCGGGCTCTGGCCCTACAGGTGCTTCCGGCACCACGCCTCGAGCTCCTCGAAGTCCGAGCACGCCCTCGCGGGCGGCAGGCTGCGCAGAAAGACCTTCCCGTACGCCTTCGTGCGCAGGCGCGGGTCCATGATCGCGACCACGCCCCGGTCGGAACGACGGCGGACCAGGCGGCCGAATCCCTGGCGCAGCCGGATCACCGCCAGGGGCAACTGGTAGTCCCGGAAGGCGCTGTGGCCCCGGTCCTCGACCCGCTCGCACCGGGCCCGGAGCATCGGGTCGTCGGGAGGGTCGAAGGGGAGGCGGTCAATGATCACGCACGACAGGGCCGGTCCCATCACGTCCACGCCCTCCCAGAAGGTGTGCGTCCCGAACAGGCAGGCGTGGGGCGTCTGCTTGAAGCGCCGGATCATCTCGTCGCGCGCGGTCTCCCCCTGGACCAGGACGGGCCACTCCATGCGCTCCCGCATCAGGTCGTACGCCCGGCGCAGGGCCGCGTGGCTCGTGAACAGGAGGAACGCGCGGCCGCGCGTCGCCTGGAGCACCCGCAGGGCCTCCTCGGCGAAGGCCCGGGGGAACGACGCGTCGTTCGGGTCCGGGAGGCCGTCCGGCAGGTACACGAGGACCTGCCGCTCGAAGTCGTAGGGGGAGGCCAGCACGACCTCGGACGCGGTGTCGGGGACCCCGAGCCGCGCGCGCAGGAACGCGGTGGAGCCGTCCACGGTCAGGGTGGCGCTGACCAGGACCACGGGGCGTCCCGATTCGAACAGGCGCTCGCGCAGGAGGCCGGCCACCTCGACGGGAAGGGCCGACAAGGAGGCGGACCGCGTGGTTCGCTCCGCGACCCGGACAAAGGACGGGTCCGCGTCCCCGAGGATGACTCCGAGGTCGTCGCGCACCTTGCGGGCCCGCACGGACACGTCGTTCGAGGCCCCGACCTCGCCGGCGATCGTCCTCGCCTCGTCCGCGAGCACCTCGAGGTCCACCTCCAGGTCGTGCCACGCCCGCGAGACCTCGGCAGGGACACGCCCCGCCTGGATCGGGGCCCGGCCGTCCGGCCCCGCGAGGCGTGTCGCCATCTCG
Source organism: Anaeromyxobacter dehalogenans (assembly GCA_020722625.1). GTDB lineage: Bacteria > Myxococcota_A > UBA9042 > DTJE01 > DTJE01 > DYKK01. Next base: position 2,583 of record DYKK01000120.1, on the reverse strand, counting down.
AAGAACCGTTCGGCCAGCCGCCCCGCGACCGTGGCGAGGACCCCACTCCTCGCCGGGTCGCCCCGGGCCGCGAGGGCCTGCGCGTCCGAGGCGAGCAGCGCGACCGCGCCCGAGCGGACCACGACCCCGAAGTGCTCGGTCGCCACCCCCTCCAGGGCATGGGCCTCGTCCAGGATGACCACGGCGTCCTCGGGCAGGATCCGGGTCCCCCCGTCCTCTTGCAGGGCCAGGTCCGAAAAGAACAGGTGGTGGTTCGTGATGACGAGGTCGGCCTGGAGGGCGCGCTCCCGCGCGCGGAACAGGAAGCAGGCCGCGAAGTCCGGGCACGGCCGCCCGGGGCACGTCTCGGAGGTCGAGACCACGCGGTGCAGCACCGCCGACCCTTCCGGGAGGTCCGTCAGTTCCGCGATGTCCCCCGTCTCGGTCCGCCGCATCCACTGGCGGATGTGCGCGAGGGTCCGGCGGTCCCGGTGGGGGTCCGTGCCCCCGAGGAGGTCCCACTGGTCGCGCATCCTCGCGGGACACACGTAGTTCGCGCGCCCCTTCAGGACCGCGACGGTGAACGGGTGGGGAAGGTGCTCGATCAGGAAGGGGACGTCCTGGCGACGGACCTGCTCCATCAGGGCACGCGTGCCGGTCGCGACCACGACCTTGCGGCCGGACTGGATCGCGGGGACCAGGTACGCGAGGGTCTTGCCGACCCCGGTCCCGGCCTCGACGAGGCAGGCGTCGTCGTGGGCGATGGCCGCGGTCACCGCCTCCATCATCCGTTCCTGTTCCGGGCGGTGCTCGTAGTCGGGCAGGCCCCGCGCGCACAGCCCGCCTTCTCCGAAGACGTCGCGTCCGGTGAGGGGGCGTTTCTTGCGCGCGGTCATGTCGAGAACCCGCCGGTCCAGCGCACCAGGTATAGCACAGGTGCCGCGAAACGTTCGCCCGCGAGCCTGGTCCCCCCGCCGCGTCTCCGACGGCGGACGAGAATTCGCCCCGAAACCACAACTTTCTTGCCGTGCACGCGGTGGCTCGAACCGAGTTGACATCGCTGGATCGGAGGGATAGGGTCGAATCCTCTTCTTACTCGGAGGCTGTCCCCCATGGCCGACATCCAGGAAGTCCAGCAGCACCTCGAGTTCCAGGGCTACACGATCGAGACGCTGGAGCACGGCAAGCACTACCGCGCGACGCACGACCGGTTCCTGAACTTCCTGTTCAAGGCATACCGGGGCGGGGTGCTGTTCACCATCATCTTCCGCGGGAGCGCGCACGGCAAGGCCCACCCGGCGGAATTCCTGTCGCACGTGAACGAACTGAACACCAGCGCCGGTGTCGCCCGGGCCTACCTGGACCAGGACACGGACTTCATCTTCGAGGCCTACTGCCCCCTGCCCTACGAGCGCGCGGCCTTCGCGTCCTTCCTGGACGCCTGGCACGCGGACACGGCCCTCGTCTTCCAGATCGAGGCGTTCAAGCAGTTCCTCGATTGACCGCACTGGACAGGCCGACCGAACCGCGGGGTTGGCGACCGCCGGCGCCGAGAAGTACGATCCGGCCATGCCTGGAGTGCCCCGCGCAATCCACGCCTGGGTGATGGTCGCAACCGCCCTGGCGGGGACCGGGGAAGGTTTGGCCCGGGCCGACGAGCCCGTGGCCGCGGCGCACGTCTCGGCCCTGGGCGGGATGATCAAGCGGCACGGATCGATCGGGGCCGATGTCTTCTTCGACCTGGAACACAAGGGGTTCCGCCTGACCCTGGGCGCCCCCCTGCGGTTCCATCCGGACTCGGGCCTGAGGCGCGAGGACTGGGACGAGCGCAGCGACTACGGTCGTGGGGTGCGGGAGGTCTCGTTCTCGCGTCCAGACCGGGGTCTGTTGCTGCGCGTGGCCCCCCTGTCGGGTGGCCGGTTGGGGGTCGGCAACCTGGTGTCCCAGTTCTACTCGACCCTGGACCCCGACCACTGGCGCACGGGGTTCGAGGGCGCGTACCACGGGACCACCGGGGGCGTGGACGTGTTCGTGGACTCGGTCCTCGACCCCGAGGTCCTGGGCGGGCGCCTCCACGTGCGGCCGTTTTCGTTCCTGCATCCGGACGGCCTCTTCGGGCGGTTCGAGGTCGGGGGGACCCTGGCGGGGGACGTGGCCGCGCCGGCCGAGCATGTGCGGGTGGGGGGCGCGCGATCTCTCGACGGGGCGGGTCTGCCCCGGGTCACCCGCCGGAATGTGACCGCCATGGGAGTGGACGCGCGATGGCCGGTGTTCCGGGGCCGCGAGGCCGAGGTCGTCCCGTATTTCGCCATGGGCCAGGCCGGCGACGGGTCCGGGTGGCACGCGGGCCTCGCGCTGGACCTGCGGCCGGGGCGCAAGGTGCGGCTCGGCCTCCAGGGCGAGTTCCGGCGGCTCGGGGCCGGCTACGTGGCGCCGTACTTCGACTCCCTGTACATGGTGGACCGGTGGGACTTCGGGGGCGCGCCCAAGGCGAGCGCCGTCCGCGCGGTCGAGGTCCCCCGCCGGTACGGGTTCGGGACCGGCCTGACGCTGGCGATGGACGGCGTGTTCGCGGCCTTCGTCCTGCTGGACCTGGACGGGGGC
>DYKK01000119.1 GCA_020722625.1 Anaeromyxobacter dehalogenans | reverse complement strand
GGCATCGCCCTGGTCCTCGGGGCCGCCATGGTGTTGTCGCTCGCGTTCGGGGCCGCCCCGATCGACCTGGTCGCGGCCGCGCGCGGCCAGGCCCCGCGCGACCTCGCGGTCCTCCTCCACGAGCGCCTGCCCCGCACCATCCTGGCCGCCCTGGTGGGCGCGTCCCTGTCCGCCTCCGGCCTCGCGTTCCAGGCGGTCCTGGCCAACCCCCTGGCCGACCCCTACATCATCGGCGTGGCCGGGGGCGCGGCCATCGGGGGGACCCTGGCGATCCTGTTCCCCCTGGCCCTGGGATGGGCCGGGACCTCGGCCTCGGCCTTCGCGTTCGCGCTCGGGGCCATCGCGCTGACCTATCGTCTCTCGCGCGACCGGGTGGGCCGGGTGCGCGCCTACGAGGTCCTGCTGATCGGGGTGGTGTTCAACGCCTTCGCCTCGGCGGTCATCATGTTCCTCAAGGCCGTGGTGCGGGCCGAGAAGGCCCAGGAGATGCTGTTGTGGCTCATGGGGACCCTGTCCTCGGACGTGCGCGGGTGGGACGCCATCGGCGGGACGGGCCTGATCGTCGCGCTGGCCCTTTTCGGGCTCCTGCGCCTCGCCCCCGCGCTCAACGCCCTGTCCCTGGGCGAGGAGGACGCGGCCTCGGTCGGGGTGGACCCCGCGCGCACCACGCGGGCCGTGTTCCTGGCCGGGTCCCTCCTGGTGGCGGCCGCGGTGTCGGTGGCGGGGCTCATCGGGTTCGTGGGGCTCATCGTCCCCCACGCGGCGCGCCTCGTCGTGGGGAGCGACCACCGCCGGACCCTGCCGGCGAGCGCGGTGGGCGGGGCCGCGTTCCTGGTCGTCGCGGACCTCGGGACCCGGGTCCTCTTCCCCGTGTTCGAGACCGAGGCCCCGGTCGGGGTCCTGACCGCCCTGATCGGCGGGCCGGTCTTCGTGTGGATCCTGAAGCGCGGGTCCGGCGCGATGGGCCGGCCATGACAGGGGTGGCGCGATGGACCATGACCGCTTCCTGATCGAGATGCACGGCGTCCGGTTCCGGTATCCCGGGACCTCGCGCCTCGCCCTGGACGGGGTGGACCTCGCCGTGGGGCCGGGCGAGGTCTTCGGCCTGCTGGGCCCGAACGGGGCGGGCAAGACGACCCTCCTGCGCCTCGCGGCCGGGCTGGTCGCGCCCACCGAGGGGGCCGTTCGTCTGATCGGGGATGCCCCGGCGTCCCTGCGCCGCCGCGAGGCCGCCCGCCGCGCCGCCTTCGTCCCCGCGTCCCTCCACGTGCCCCTGCCGATGACGGTGCGGGAGTTCGTGGCCCTGGGTCGCCTGCCCCACCTGCGGGGCCTGTTCGAGTCCCGCGACGACCGCGCGAAGGTCCGCGCGGCCCTGGACCTGGTCGAGGCCGCGGACCTGGCCGACCGGCCCTACGCGTCCCTGTCGTCGGGCGAGCAGAAGCGCACGCTCGTGGCCCGGGCCCTGGCCCAGGAACCGCGGGTCCTCCTCCTCGACGAGCCCACGGCGACCCTCGACATCGCGCACGGGGTGGCCCTGCTGGACCGCCTGCGCGCCCTGGCCCGCCGCGAGGGACTCGCGGTCCTCGCCTCGATCCACGACCTCAACCTCGCGCTCCAGTTCTGCGACCGCCTGGCCCTCCTGCGCGACGGCCACGTCCGCGCCCAGGGCGACCCGGAATCCGTCATGCGCTACCCGGTGGTCCGCGAGGTCTTCGGCTGCGACGTCTATATCGGCCGCAACGAACTGAACGGGAGCCTGTTCATGGTCCCGCTGGCTCCCCCCCGAGAGCCCGGTCCAGGTCCCTCGAGACCCGTCGGATCCTGACCGGTGCGGTTCGCCTTGAGGAACTGGAAAGCGGCTGCACGTTCAGGAACACACCCCTTGTCGTCCCCGGAAGACACGGTGCTCCAGAAGTTGCTGTGGAGCCGTGCCTCCTTCGGACGGTCGGGAATCACCCTTCCTGGAATTTTCCGTTTTTCCCCTTGACCCGACCCGGACGGCTGGTATATGGGGAGGCCGGGAATGGCCGGGAGGCCTGTTCGTGGACGGAGCAGAACCGAAGAAGACGGCCCTGTACGGGGCGCACGTCCGCGCGGGCGGGCGCATGGTCCCCTTCGCCGGGTACTGGATGCCGGTGCAGTTCGAGGGGATCAACGCGGAGCACCTGCGCGTGCGGTCCGCCGTGGGCCTGTTCGATGTCAGCCACATGGGCGAGGTCGTTTTCCGAGGTCCCAGGGCCCAGGACGTGGTCCAGCGGCTCCTGACGAACGACGTGGCCTCCCCGCCGTCCGGCAAGGCGATCTACTCGCCGGCGTGCCGGCCGTCGGGCGGGATCGTGGACGACCTGATCGCGTACAAGGTCGCGCCGGACCACTTCTTCCTGTGCGTGAACGCGGCGAACAGGGACAAGGACGTCCGGTGGTTCGTGGAACAGGCCCGCGGGGAGTGCGAGGTCAGCGACCGGTCGGACGACTACGCCCAGATCGCGGTCCAGGGTCCGAAGGCCCCGGACCTGCTGGCCCGGGTCTTCGGGGACGGGGTGAAGGGGATGAAGCCCTTCACGTTCACGTTTCTGACCCATCGGAGTCACGAGGTCCTCCTCGCGACCACGGGCTACACCGGGGAGCGCGGCGGGGAGGTCTATCTCCCCAACGACGCCGCGGAATCCCTGTGGGCGGAACTCCTGGAACGGGGACAGGACCTCGGGGTCGCACCCATCGGGCTCGGGGCGCGGGACACCCTGCGGCTCGAAATGAAGTATTGCCTGTACGGACACGACATTGACGAGACCACGACCCCCCTCGAGGCCGGGATTGGCTGGACCGTGAAGCTCGACAAGGGGGACTTCCTCGGGCGAGACGCCCTGCTGAGGCAGCGGGAATCGGGGCTGACCCGGAGCCTCGTGGCGTTCGTGATGGAGGAGAAGGGCGTCCCGCGCCAGGGATACCGGATTCTCGTGAACGACCAGGTCGTGGGCGCCGTGACGAGCGGGGCCTTCTCGCCGAGCCTGGGCGTCCCGGTGGGACTCGGCTACGTGGCGAAGCCCCACGACGCGGTGGGGAGCGTGATCGGGGTGGACCTGAAGGGGTTGCGCACGGCGAGGGCGCGGGTCGTGGAACCCCCGCTCCTGCGGCGCTCGAAATGAGAGGGGAGGTACCATGTCGGTTCCGAAGGACTACCGGTACACCGAGACGCACGAGTGGGTGCGGGTGGAAGAGGACAACGTCGTGGCCGTGGGCATCACGGATTACGCCCAGGAGAAACTCGGCGATATCGTCAGCGTGGAACTACCGCGCGTCGGCGACGAGGTCGAGCGGGGCGAGGCCATCGGGATGATTGACTCGCAGAAGGCGTCCTCCGAGGTGATCGCCCCGGTCAGCGGGGTGGTCCTCGAGGTCAACGACCTCCTCAACGACGACCCGAGCGTGATCAACTCGGACCCGTACGAGGAGGGGTGGATCGCCCGCATCGAGATCGAGGACATGGAGCAGGTGGACGACCTCCTCGGCTCCGACGACTACGAGGAACTCGTGGGCCGCCTGGAAGAGGAGGAGTGACCCTCCCCCCGGGGTTCCCCGGACCCGCGAGAGACGCCGATGAATTTCATCCCGCACACGGACGCCGAGGTCGCCGAGATGCTCGCCACGGTCGGCGTGGCGGACGTCGAGGCCCTGTTCGAGGCCATCCCCGCCGGCCTGAGGCTGCGGGGAGACCTGGACCTGCCGGGACCGATGGACGAGGCCGCGGTCGCCCGCCTGATGGCGGCCGAGGCGGCCCGCGACGCGACCGTGGACGGCGTGACCTCGTTCCTCGGGGCCGGGGCTTACGACCACTTCGTGCCCGCGGCGGTGCGCAGCCTGGTCGCCCGCGGGGAGTTCCTGACGTCCTACACGCCGTACCAGCCCGAGCTGTCGCAGGGCACGCTCCAGGCCCAGTTCGAGTTCCAGACCCTGGTCGCGCGGGTCCTCGGGCTCGACGTGGCGAACGCCTCGATGTACGAGGGGGCCACGAGCCTGGCCGAGGCCTGCCGGATGGCCCGTCGCCACACGCGGCGCACCCGCGTCCTGGTCTCGCGCGCGGTCCATCCGCAGTACCGGGCGGTCCTGAGGACGTACCTCGAACCCGAGGCCGTGGTCGAGGTCCCGTTCGGGCCGGACGGGACCACGGATCCCGGCGCCCTCTCGGGCCTCGCGGGCGCGGACGTCGCCGCGGTGGTGGTCCAGTCCCCGAACTTCTTCGGGGTGGTCGAGGACGTGGCGGTTGCGGCCGACATCGCCCATCGTCACGAGGCCCTGCTGGTCTCGTCCTTCACGGAGCCGCTCGCCTTCGGGCTGTGCGAGCCCCCCGGGGCCCTCGGCGCGGACGCGGCCGCCGGGGAGGGCCAGTCGTTCGGGCTGCCCCTCGCGTTCGGGGGGCCGTACGTGGGGCTGTTCGCGGTGCGTCAACCCCTGGTGAAGGTCATGCCCGGCCGGCTCGTGGGGAGGACCGTGGACTCGCGCGGGACCCCCTGCTACACCCTGACGCTTGCGGCCCGCGAGCAGCACATCCGGCGCGCCCGCGCGGGGTCCAACATCTGCACGAACGAGGGCCTGTGCGCCCTGACCGTGGCGGTCTATCTGTCCCTCCTGGGGCGCACCGGGCTGCAACGACTCGCCCTGTACAACCACGTCCGGGCCGAGCGCCTGAAGGCGATGCTCCGCGAGGCGCCCGGCCTGTCGTTCCCGTTCACGGGACCGACCTTCAACGAGTTCGTGGTGCGCCTGCCGGGACCGGCCGGCCCGGTGACGGAGCGCCTGGGGTCCATCGGCGTCGTCCCGGGCTACCCGGTCGGCCGGGACGACCCGGACCTGGCCGACTGCCTGCTCGTCACCGTGACCGAGCGGCGCACGGACGCGGATTTCGAGCGCCTCGTTTCGGCATTGACGTCCGCTTGACGAAACCGTCGCGGGGGTTAGAATCGCTTCGTCCCTTGACCACGAGGTGTCCGGTGACGCGCGGAATGGTTGGAGCCTTCGTCGCGGGGTGTCTCGTCACGGCCTGCGAGTCTCAGGCCCCGTTCGAGACCTGCCAGATGAACGACCGGATGAAGAAGGACTGCGACCTCGCGTTGCTGAGCGAGCAGTGCGAGGCCTCCCAGACGGCCTGCTACGCCACCTGCGCCATCCTGGACCACCCGCAGTGCGTGGACGGCCCGTGCATGATCTACCAGTACCGTCCCATCGACAGCCAGACGGTCTATCAGTCGGGACCGTTCTGCACGTCCCCCTGCGACCCGGCGGACCCCGGCGCCTGCCCGGACGGCGGGCAGTGCCGGGCCGTCGTCGGGGGAAACTACTGCGTCCCGAACCAGACCGTGCCCGTCCAGTAGCCGGCTACATCCCCCCCGCGATCCTCCAGACCCCGTCCTCCCGGACGAACTCCAGGCGCGCGAAGTCGTTCTTCGCCGCCCAGCGGTCCTTGCCTCCGTCCACGTAGTAGAACTTGTAGTAATATTCGTATTCCGCGAATGCACGGTCGCCCTGGAACTCGATCCGGCGCAGGTAGATGTTGAACTGGACCGACTTCACGTCCTGGGTCAGCAGCGGCAGGACGTGCGACTCGAACTGGTCGTAGCCGTAGTCGTCGTCCGGGTTCGCCGTGGTCCCGGCGTTCTCGAAGTACCGGCGGGACATCATCTCGCGCAGGGCGTCGGTGTCACGTCGCTCCACGGCGATCCGGTACCGCTCGACCAGGTCCGCGATGACGCGGTTCTCCCCCGTGTCGGGGACACTCGTCCCCTCGATGTTGCGTGGAGCGCAGGCCCACAACGCGACGACGATCCAGAACGCGCGGTTCATGGTCGGGACCTCCCTTCCGTCCGACGAAAGACATCCTATCAGAAGATCAGGCTGGAACCGATGATGGCCGAGACGTCGTGGACCCGGATCGGCTTCGCAACCAGGCGCTGGGTGTCGCCTGACACGGCGAGCGGGTCCAGTTCCAGGCCCATCACCTCGCCGAACCCGAAGGCGTACTTCAACCCGAGCGTCGTCGAGAAGGTGATCCGGTCCGTCTTTTCACTGCCGGTCACGTCGTACGGGGACAGGAACGAGAACGCGATCGTCCCCCCGACGAAGTGGATTCGCGACTCGGCGAAGCCCGAGATCGCCCGCTCGGGCGCCACGTCCGAGAAGACCCCGGCGCTGATCGCGTGGCGGGGTCCCAGCAGGAACTCGCACCCCGCCCGCCCGTTCACGCGGAAGCGGTCGTCCACGCCCGCGTCGCTGTCGCGCAGCGGCGCGACCACGTCCACGTCCGCGGACACGGTAAAACGCCCGGGTTCGTTCCAGGCGGCCCCCACCGTGGTCCGAAACGGCGACGACATCTTGAGTCCCCACTCGGTCCGATCGAGGGACGGTTCCTCATAGACGTTGTCCTGACCCGCGGGCAGGGCCCGGGCCTCGAGCCAGGACCCCTGGGCGGCGCGCAGGAACCGGAACCCCGGCAGCCGCATCGTCATCCCCAGGCGCAGTCGCTCGCCCGCAAGGCGCACCTGCGCGCCCACCACCGGTTCGAACCCGATCTCCGTGGCCGACAGGTCGCCGTTGTTCACGAAGAAGTAGTTCTGGCCGGACGAGGACCGGAGGTCGAGGTTGAACCCCGCCCGCAGGGTCTCGAGCGAGTACGTGGCGAACAGGGACGCCCCGACCGCCACCGAACGGCCGATCCGCATCCCCCACGACGGGCCGAGGTGATAGACCGTCCGCTCGACCTGGAGGTGCATCTTCTGGTGGTAGTCGAAGGGCGCCCCGGACCGGGGCTCGACCTCGCTCGCGTCGAGGGTCAGGGACTTCGAGAACTTCACGGACTGCGGAACGAACACCGACAGGGAGACGCTGTGGGCGACGGCGGCCTCCGCGGACGGCGTGCCGATCCGATAGACGTAGGTCAGGGAGGTGGGCACGACCTGGAAGGAGGTGACGTGGAACGGGTCGGAGTGGGCGCCGGACGGCAGGGTCGTGCGGACCAGTTCCGGGATGCGGACGATCTGCAGGAAGAAGGCGCTCGCGGACACGTCGAGCGAGTAGCGCTCGTTGAAGCCGAGGCCGGCCGGGTTGTACCAGGCCACGCTCGCCTCCTCGGCCATGGCCGTGTAGGCCCCGGCCATGCCGGCCGCCCGGCCCCCGACCGGGAAGGTGTGGTCGTTGCCGGCGCGGGACGTGCGCGCGGCGAGCGAGGCGATCACGGCCAACGCGAGCACGACGACGGCGCGCGTCACGGATTCCTCACCTCGAGATGCAGCTCCGCGAGTTGCGCGGCGTCCACCTCCGACGGAGACTGGGTCATCAGGCACGCGGCGCTCGTGGTCTTCGGGAACGCGATGACCTCGCGGATGGACCGCGCGCCGCACAGGAGCATCACGATCCGGTCGAGCCCGAGCGCGAGCCCCCCGTGCGGCGGGGCCCCATACTCCAGGGCCTCGAGCAGGAAGCCGAACCGGGCCTGGGCCGTGTCCTCGGACAGGCCCAGGGCCCGAAACACGCGCTGCTGAACGTCCCGGCGGTGGATGCGGATGGAGCCTCCGCCGAGTTCCACGCCGTTCAGAACCACGTCGTAGGCCCTGGCGCGCACCCGGAGCGGATCGGACTCCAGGAAGTCGAGGTCCTCGGGGACCGGGCTCGTGAACGGGTGGTGCATCGCGGCCGGCCGCCCCCCGGCCTCGTCCCACTCGAACATCGGGAAGTCCGTGACCCACGCGAAGGCATGGCGGCCGGGGTCGCGGAGTCCCAGGCGCTCCCCGACCGCGAGGCGCACGGCCCCGAGCGCGACCCGGGCCGTGTCCGCCCGGCCGTCCGCGACCAGGAGCAGGAGGTCCCCCGGGACCGCGCCGGTGCGCGCCCGGAGGGCCCCGCGTTCCTCCGCGCTCAGGAACTTCGCGGCCGGCCCCTGCCAGTCGTCCTCACGGACCTTCAGCCAGACCAGCCCCCTGGCGCCGTTGTCGGTGGCCACGGTCGTCAGGGCGTCCACGTCCTTGCGGGACCAGTCCTGGCCGGCCCCGCCCGCCTGCCCCCCACCGACCGGCGCACCTCCCCCGGGGACCCTCAGGGCCACCACGGCCCCACCGGACCGCGCGGCCCCGGAGAAGACCTGGAAGGACGACCCCGCGAGCACGTCCGTGACCGTCTCGAGGGCCAGGCCGAAGCGCAGGTCCGGCCTGTCCGATCCGTACCGTTCCATGGCCTCGCGATAGGGGATGCGCGGGAAGGGGCGCGCAACCTCCACGCCCAGGACCCCGCGCCACAAGGCGACGAGCAGACCCTCCGTGACCTCCTGGACCAGTTCCGGCGTCGCGAAAGACATCTCCAGGTCGATCTGCGTGAACTCGGGCTGGCGGTCCGCCCGCAGGTCCTCGTCCCGGAAGCAGCGCGCGACCTGGTAGTACCGGTCCATCCCCGCGACCATCAGGACCTGCTTCAGGGTCTGGGGCGACTGGGGCAGGGCGTAGAACGACCCCGGGTGGACCCGGGAGGGGACCAGGAAGTCCCGCGCCCCCTCGGGGGTGCTCTTCAGAAGAATTGGGGTCTCGATCTCGAGGAAACCCTGTGAATCGAGATATTCACGGGCAATGCGAGTCGCGAGCGCGCGAGTCACGAGGTTGCGGGCCAGCGGCGCCCGCCGCAGGTCCAGGTACCGGTACTTCAGGCGCGTGACCTCCAGGGCGTCCACGGAGTCCGCGATGGGAAACGGCAAGGGTTTCGATGAGTTCAGGACGACGACCTCGCGCGCCTCGACCTCGATGTCCCCGGTGGGCAGGCGCGGGTTGCGGTTCGCGCCCCGGTCCACGACCGTCCCGCGCACCAGGACCACGCTCTCGGCCTTGAGGTCCCGGACGCACGCGGCCAGGTCCGGGGCCCGGTCCGGGGCCACCGTCACCTGGGTGACCCCATACCGGTCCCGCAGGACCAGGAACAGGCGCCCCCCGTGGTCGCGCACGCTCGCGGCCCATCCCATCAACGTCACATCCCTGCCACAGTCCTCGACTCGCAGGTCCCCGCAAGTATGAGTGCGCCGGATGTCTGTCTCCATGGTACCTCCCCGCGGACCGTTCCAGACGGGGCGCAATCATAGTCCCTCCCGCCCGTTTCCGAAACCGGAACGGCCTCACCCTGATTCGCCGCCTCGACGGCGGCGAATCAGGATTTCGGATTTCGGATTGAAG
>DYKK01000118.1 GCA_020722625.1 Anaeromyxobacter dehalogenans | reverse complement strand
CCCTTGACACTCGCAGGGTCCGGGTGCGAGGATCCGACCCGTCCGGCCCCGAGGGACCCGACCCCTCGCGTGACGCTTCTGACATCGGGGAACGTGAATGAGGATCGCCGCCGGAATCGCCCTCGCCGGGACCTTGCTCCTGTCCGGAACGACCGCGGACGCAGACCTCCGCATCGGCGCCGACTTCGGCGTGTTCTGCGTGCGGGGCCGCCTGGTCCTGGACCAGCGGCGTATCGAGGAACTCAAGACCGTTCACGGGGACGACGTGTGCCGCCTGGACCAGGACGCGACCGAGGCCGGGGCCCGATCCAAGGTCGAGCGCCTCGGCGGAGTCGGTGCGTCGTGCACCTGCCCCTGAACTCCCGTCAAGGCAACTCGATCTTGTACGGGGTGTCGGCCTTGTGGGTCTTGGGCCGCGTGAGGATCACGGTGGGGATGATCGCCCCGGCCGCGACCGCGGCGATCACGCCCCAGAACCACCACTTCGTGTAGATTGGACCGCCCGTGGCCTTCCGGACCGCCACCTCGACCGGGACCAGCGTGACCTCGACCCGGGTGGTCTGGCCGGTCTTGATCAGGGGGCGACGAACCTCCTCGACGTAGCCCGGCTTGGTCATGCGCACCACGTGCTCCCCGATGGCCAGGTCCACCTCGATCGGGGCGGCCCCGGCGTCGCGATCGTCCACCTGGACCTGGACCGGCGGGGGGCCGGCCTCGACCCGCAGCCGTCCGGAATACAGGACGAGGTCCACCTCGAGTTCCGTGACGTCACCCGCCGAGATGTCGAAGACCTCGGAAAACGGCAGGTATCCGTCCTTCGAGACGCGGATCGTGTGCGACCCGACCGGGAGCACGACGTCGCGACTCGGCGTGACTCCCTCGACGCTCGTCTCGCGGCCCTCGTCCACGAGGAACCGCGCCCCCTCCACGGGGCAGACGATCCGCAGGGTGCCGGTCTCGACCGCCTTGCGGGCCGCGCCGGGCACGGGTCGCTTCGCGACCCCCTCGGACGGCGGGACGAGGGACAGGACGAACACCTGGAGCGTCAGGACGACCTGGGTGCGCGAGGGTTTCATTCGGGTTCTCCGGGTAGGGGCTTCGAGGACGGGGACTCCCCGCCGCAGTCGCGCCGGACCGCCTCCAGGTTCCTGCGGAGGTCCGACAGGGCCGGCTGCTTCGAGAACGCCTGTCCGAGCAGGCCGGTCCGCCAGCGACCCTCCCGGTCCGGCGCGAACCGGAAGGAGTCGTGGGTGCCGGTGACGACCACCGCCTCCTTGCGGGTCGCGACGACGCGCAGGACCCGCCGGGCCTCGGGGTCCTGGGGTCCCTTGAGCATGGCCGGGTCGAGGAGCGCCCGGAACAGGTCCTCCCCGCGGCCGCCGCGGGACAGGTAGTCACCGCCGACGGCCTTGCGCGCGCCGGCGCGCAGGCCCTCGGGCCAGCACCGCTCGATGCGGACCAGGGCGTCGTTGATCTCCGAGGCGAGCCCCTCGAAGAGGGCCTGGGTCTCGTCGTCGGCCAGGGACCACAGGGCCGCGGCGTCCCGATCGTCCAGGGCCCGGATCAGGTCCTCGAACGCCCGGCGGGCCGCGGCCTCCCTCCCTGCGGCACCCTCGCAGGCGAGCGTCCCCGCGGCCACCCCGACCAGGAGCATGGAACGGCGCGTCGCCATCGCCGCAAGTGTATCCGATTTCGCGCCCGGTCACCGGACCAGCGTCAGGCGGGGGCGGGCCGGACGCGCGGCCGCGGCCTGCGCGGCCTCCGCGGGCCTCGCCTGCGCCGCGGCTCCCCGGCGGATCGCCTCGAAGTCCGGGGTCAGACCCGACAGGTCGCAGTCCATCCCGTAGGCCGCGAGGATGCGCTGGACCTCGTCGTGGTTCTGCTCCAGGGCCCGGCGGACGGACTGATATCCCTGGGCCGCGGCCTCCGCGCGGTTCCAGAAGGCGAGGGGGTTGATGCTGAAGAACTCCGCGTCCGTCTCCGTGGGCTCGATCACGATCACGTCCCCGGAGAAGCCGGGGTCGAAGCGCAGTTTTTCGAGCCCGAGGTAGAGGCGCGTCTGGAGCAGGGTGCGGATCGTCTGGTTCAGGATCGTCCCCATCCCGAGGTCCGACAGGCTCGCGACCGTGGGTTTCAACTGGTAGCGGTTGCGGTTCATGAAGGGCCGCAAGGGGTTGTAAAGGATGATGAGGTCCGCCCCCTTGTGCCGGGCGAGGCTCGCGTTCGCGGTCTTGCGCACGGCCGCGTCCAGGTACTCCTCGCCCCGGATGCGGGCCGGCGTGTAGAAGCCCGGGATGGCGGTGGAGGCCTGGACCGCCTCCGAGATCGAGGCCGTGTGGTCCGCGTCGTGGCCGAAGACCACGCCCCGCGCGGTGTTGAGGTTCGTGGCGGTGACGTACAGGGCCACGCCCCGCTCGCGAAGCAGGAGCCGGAAGTCGTTCGGGATGTGGTTGCGGGTCAGGTTGCGCCGGACGTACCGCTCGATCCGGGCATTGTCGAACAGTCCCGCGGGGATGTACCGCCCCGGGTGCGGCAGGCCCACGTCGTTGCCGACCTCCGACACCAGGGGCCCGACGAGCCGCTCCAGGGACGTGTAGGACGGGTCGCCCGCAATCGCCGCGACCTGGCGGCGGATGGCCTCGCGGTTGCCGGAGAGATAGCGCAAGAACGACCACGCGAGGCGGGGTCCCACCGTGACCGCGTCCCGGGCGGCCCGGCCCGCGCGCCGCCCCCATTCGGACCACGCGGGCCAGTAGAAGTCGTAGAACTTCAACTGGTCGATCCGCGCCGAGGTCCCGTCAATCCCCTTCAGGAGTTCCTCGGGCGGGATGCCCCCGGCCAGGAACGAGCCGATGAAGGCCCCCGCGGAAAGCCCCACGTAGAGGTCGAAGTCCGTGACCTTGCGGCTCACGAGGTAGCGGTCCAGGGCCAGGAGGCCGCCCAGTTTGAACGCCCCCCCGGAGATCGCGCCCCCCGCGAGCACCAGCGCGACCTTGGGATGCCGTTTGGGCCTCGACAGGTCGCTCTTCTGGATGATCGAGATGCTCATCGCGCGCCTCCCGTCCGGTTCATGCTACCGGACATCCGAATTCATCGGCAAATGCGCGTCGGATCCGATATACACTCTCGACCGGCAAGGCCGGTCCAAGGAGGGGTCGCGATGCGCCCCAAGCCCCGCCCGCTCGCGAAGGGGTCGCCGATCCGCATCCTCGCGCCCTCGTCGCCGTTCGAGCGGGTCCGCCTTCCGGAGGGGCTCAAGGTCCTGACGGACATGGACCTGGTGCCCCTGCACTCCGAGCGCGTCTTCCAGGCCGACGGCTACCTCGCCGGACCCGACGCCCTGAGGCTGCACGAACTGGTGGCCGCGTTCACCACGGACCCGGGGGACGCCGTGGTCCCGGCGCGGGGCGGCTACGGGGCCATGCGGCTGCTCCGGGAACTCGCGTCCCACGCGGGCGCCCTGAAGCCGCGTCTGTTCCTGGGGTTTTCCGACATCACCGCCCTGCACCTCTTCTTCCGCGCCGAGAGGGACCTCGTGACGTTCCACGGACCCAACGTGATCTCGATGGCCCGCCTGGACCCGCCGAGCCTCGCGCGCCTCCAGGCCGCCCTGTTCGGACGCGACCCCGAGGCGACGTTTCTGTACGCCGGGTTGCGGCCCCTGTGCTCCGGCCGGGCCCGCGGGCGGCTCGTGGCCGGGAACCTGTCCCTGATCACGAGCCTGATCGGGACCCGATGGGCCGCGCCGCTCCAAGGGGCGATCCTGGTCCTCGAGGACGTGTCCGAGCCGCTCTACCGCGTGGACCGGATGCTGACCCAGCTGTCCCTCCAGGCGGGGTTCGAGGGGGTCGCGGGCCTCGCGTTCGGGGACCTCGGGGTCGAGGAGGCCGAGCGCGAGCGCCTCGAGACCCTGTTGCGCGACGTGGCGCGGGCCGCAGGGAAGCCCGCGGTGACGGGATTCCCCGCGGGCCACGGGGCGTGCAACTTCCCGGTCCCGCAGGGGGTCGAGGCCCTGCTCGACGCGGACATCGGCGTGCTGAGGGTCCTGGAATCGCCCTACGCGGGGGAATGACGGGGGCGACGTGGCCGGAGACCCCTTTCGCGCGGCGCGCGACCTGTTGCGGGACGGCGTGGGCCCGGTCTGCTCGGGGGCGATGCTCCTGGTCTCCCGGGCGGGCCGGGTCGTCCTCGAGGAGGCGGTCGGGTTCACCGCGTTTCCCGGGCTCGGGGTCCCGCCTCGGCCGGTCCGACCCGACACGGTCTTCGATTTCGCCTCCCTGACCAAGCCGCTCGCCACGGCCGCAATCGCCATGGTCCTGGCGGGACGCGGGCGGCTGGACCTCGACGCGCGGCTGGGGGACTGCCTCCCGGCCGCGCGCGGGTCGGACAAGGCGGCCCTGCGCGTCGCGGACCTGCTCGCGCACGGCTCGGGCCTGCCGGCGTGGCGTCCCTACGGGGCGGACCTCGTCCGGGCCCGCGGCGAGGCGGTCGCGGGCACGGCCGCGGCCCGCCGGGCCGTCCTGTCCGCGATCCTCCGCGAACCCCTTCCATCCCCGCCCGGGACCGTGGCGATCTACAGCGACCTCGGGTACGTCCTGCTGGGGCTCGCCTGGGAGCACCTCGGCGGGGCGCGACTGGACCGCCTGTTCGCGCGGTGGATCGCGAGGCCGCTCGGGCTGCGCCGGACCTTCTTCGTCCCCGTGTCGCGCGGGGTCGCGTGGACCCCGCCGGTGCCTGCCCTCGAGTTCGCGGCGACCGAACGGTGTCCGACACGCGGGCGCCTCCTGCAAGGGGAGGTCCACGACGACAACGCCTTCGTCCTGGGCGGGGTCGCGGGGCACGCGGGTCTGTTCGGGACCGCCCGGGAGGTCTGGACCCTCCTGGACGCGATGTGCGACGCGGCCGGGACCGTGTTCGATCCGGGGGTGGCGCGCGAGTTCTGTTCCCTCGCGCGGGCCGTGCCCGGGTCGGGCCGGACCCTCGCCTTCGACACGCCCACGCCCGGGGCCTCGAGCGCGGGGACCCGCCACCCGGCGGGCCTGGTGGGCCACCTGGGCTTCACGGGCACGTCGTTCTGGCTGCACCCGGAGACCCGCACGGCGGTCGTCTTGCTGACCAATCGGGTCCACCCGACCCGCGACAACGTCGCGATTCACGCCTTCCGGCCGGCCCTGCACGACGCGGTCTGGGAGGGGCTCGGGATTTGACGGCCTTCCCGGCCCGATGGTACATTGTTTTTCGGAATGAGAACGGGGGGAAGGCTCCCGCGCGGTGGACGTTGACCTGTTTCAGTTGTTCCTGATCGCGATCCTGCTGGCCCTTTCCGCGGTCTTTTCCGGGACCGAGACGGCGCTGCTGGCCCTGGGCGAGGCGGGCGTCCACCGCCATCTCGACGGGGAACGCCGCCCTCCGCGCCTGTTGACCCTGTGGCGGGAGCATCCGAACCGGGTCCTGTCGTCGCTCCTCATCGCGAACAACCTCGTGAACATCCTGGCGTCCGCCGTGGCCACGAACCTCGCGGCCTCGGCCCTGGCCGGGGTCGGGGTGCGCGGGGCCGCGGAGTGGGGCGTGGCCCTGGCCGTCGGCGTGATGACGTTCCTGATCGTCACGTTCGGGGAGATCGTGCCCAAGACCTTCGCCCGGCACAACGCCGATCGCTTCGTGCCCCTGTTCCCGGTGACGCTCCTCGCGTGCATGCTCCTGCGCCCGTTCTCGTCCGGGCTCGAGCGCGTGGCCTCGCGCCTGATCCGGGCCGTCGGGGGGTCGGACGGGGAGAGCGGTCCCCGCGTCACCGAGGCCGAGGTCGAGGCCATGATCCGCCTGGGAACGGCCGAGGGGGCGTTGAGCGGCGACAAGAAGGAGCTCCTGTCCTCGGTCATCGAGTTCTCCGAGACCATGACCAAGGAGATCATGGTCCCCCGGACGGACGTGGTGGGGTTCCCGGTGGAGGCATCCCTGGACGAGGTCCTTCGCACGGTGGCCGATCGCAAGTTCTCGCGCTACCCGGTCTATGACGGGGACCTGGACACCGTGGTCGGGATCCTGACGGTCAAGGACCTCCTGCGAGCCCTGTCGGACGAGCGGCGGGAGGGGTTCTCGCTGCGGGCGCTCGTGTCCCCCAAGGTCCTCATCGTCCCCGAAACCAAGAAGATCGGGGACCTGTTGAAGGACTTCCAGGCGGAGCGCGTCCAGATGGCCGTGGCCGTGGACGAGTTCGGCGGGACCGCGGGGATCGTGACGACCGAGGACGTGATCGAGGAGATCGTGGGCGAGATCTACGACGAGTACGAGCGGGCCGACGAGGACATCCAGCCGGAGGGACCCGACCGGTACGTCGTGCAGGGGAGGACCCCGATCGAGGCCCTGGCCGAGGTCTTCGGGGTGGCCCTGCCCGACCAGGACAACTACGAGACGGTCGGGGGCCTGGTGCTGACCCAGGCGGGGCGCCTGCCGCACGTGGGCGAGGCCGTGGACTTCGCGGGTCTGCGGTTCGAGGTCCGCGAGCGCAGCCGGACCCGCCTCTTGAAACTCGGCGTGAGCCGGACCCCGGCGCCCGAGGCCGAGGCGGCCGAGTAGCCCGGGCGACACGGAGGACCCATGAGGAAGGTCGGGGTGATCGGCACGGGATACGTGGGGCTCGTCCTTGGCGCCGGGCTTGCGGAAAGCGGCCATCGCGTGGTGTGCGGGGACGTGGACGAGCGCAAGGTCGCGGCGCTGCGGGCCGGCCGCATCCCGATCTACGAACCCGGGCTCGAGGACCTCGTGGCGCGCAACGCGCGGGCCGGCCGCCTGGAGTTCACGCTGGACATCCCGGCCGTGATCCGGACCTCGGACGTCCTGTTCATCGCGGTGGGGACCCCGCCGAACGAGGACGGGAGCGCGGACCTGGACCACGTGCTGGACGGCGCGCGCCGGATCGCGCGCCACATGGACGGGTACCGGCTGGTCGTGGTCAAGTCCACGGTGCCGGTCGGGACCTGCGCGCGGGTGGCCGAGGTCCTGCGCGCCGGGACCCCGCACCCCTTTGATGTGGCGAGCAACCCCGAGTTCCTGAAGGAGGGGGATGCGGTCGCGGACATGATGCGCCCGGACCGCATCGTGATCGGGGCGGACAGTGAGCGCGCCCGGGCCATCCTGGCGGAGATCTACGCCCCCTTCGTGCGCACGGACAACCCGATCCTGTTCATGAGCGTCCGCTCGTCCGAGATGACCAAGTACGCGGCGAACGCGATGCTGGCGACGCGCATCTCGTTCATGAACGAGGTCGCGCGGTTGTGCGACGCGATGGGCGCGGACGTGGACGAGGTGCGCCGGGGCATCGGGTCGGACCCGCGCATCGGCCGGAAGTTCCTGTTCCCGGGCGTCGGGTACGGGGGGTCCTGCTTCCCCAAGGACGTGAAGGCCCTGGTCGCCACCGGCCGCGCCCACGGGGTCGAGATGCGCATCCTGCGCGCGGTCGAGGAGGTCAACGAGGCCCAGAAGCGCCTGCTCGTCGAGTGGGTGGTCGAGCGGCTGGGCCCCGACCTGACCGGACGGCGCATCGCGGTGTGGGGGCTCGCGTTCAAGCCGAACACGGACGACATGCGGGAGGCGCCCTCCATCGTGGTGGTGCGCGGCCTGTGCGAGCGAGGCGCAAAGGTCGCGGCCTACGACCCGGTGGCCCTGGAGCGGGCGCGGGAGGCCCTCGGGGGGCTCGCGGGGCTGACCCTGGTGGAGGACGCCTACGAGGCCGCGCGGGGGGCGGACGCGCTGCTCGTCGTGACCGAGTGGGGCGAGTTCCGCCAGCCGGACGTGGAGCGCCTCGCCGCAGAGATGCGGGGGAGGCTCGTGCTCGACGGGCGCAACATCCTGCCGGACGCGGCGCTTCGGGCCGCGGGCTTCACGGTCATCGGGGTGGGGCGGGGGAGATGACGACCCCGTCCACCACGGCCCGCAGGAAGTCGTCGTAGCGCCGCTCGACCGCCGCGTACCCCACGAGGGCCACGGCCCAGCGCCGGTCAATCGGGAGCGTGCGCGTCACCACGTCCCCCTCCACGCGCCGCAGCGGCGCCCTCAGACCGTATTCGAAGGTCAGGACCGGGTCGAGCGTGGTCCCGCCGAGGACGTCCGCCGCGCGCCCCACCAGGAACAGGGTCCCGTACGGGTCGCGGAAGCAGACCACCCCCCCGGCGCGCAGCAGGTCCCCGACCGGCGCCGGGTCCTCGTGACAGGCCCCGGACAGGCGCCCGTGGGGCCAGTCCCGCGGGACCGGGACCCCGGCGCGGCCCAGCGTCAGGGTGGACAGCGAGGGACGTGCAGGCCCGGGACCCGCCACGAGTCCCCGGAAGGCCAGTGCGAGGCCCAGCAGCGCGACGAGGACCGAGGCCACGGCCAGGACGCGCAGGGGCCGGGGCGCGGGCCGGGGGGCCAGCGAGAAGACGGGGAGGTCCCCCCCGAAGGCGAGCGACAGCAGGGCGCCCGCGGCGAGTCCTCCGAGGTGCGCGGCGTGGTCCACGGTCCCGGAATCCCCCTGCCACAGGCCCACCGCGAGCCACAACAGGACCCCCCCGAGCAGGATGCGGCGCAGGGGGGGCGGGATGGCTCGGCGGCGCGCCGCGGCGAAGACGACGAGGGCCCCGAGCAGGGCGAAGACCGCCCCCGAGGCCCCCACGGAGGCCAGGCGGGACCCCACGGCGCTCGCGACGGCCCCGGCCGCCCCTCCCCACAGGAACAGGAGCGTGGCCCGCGACGTCCCGAACACGTTCTCGGCGAGTTGCGCGAGGAAGTATGCGCCCACGCAGTTGACCGCGAGGTGGAGGGCGCCGGCGTGGAGGAAGAGGCTCGCGGGGACGCGCCACCACTCGCCGTCCCGGATCAGGGGCGCGACCTTGGCCCCGGCGAGGAGCAGGGTCAGGGGGTGAGGGCGCCCATCGAGGCCGGTCGGGGCGAGCGCGCGGACCGCGAGGAAGACCCCCAGGAACGACAGGACCAGCACGACCGGGAACACGCCCCGTCTTGTCAGCCGCACGGCGAAGAAGTAGGCGCGCAGGCGGGTCCGCAGGTCGCCGGGGTCCGGGTCGGGCCGCGTGGTCGCGCCGTCCATGGCCGAATGAACTACACCAGGGATGGATCCATGTCCACCGAAGCGAGCCCCCACGAGATCCGCCGCCGCGACCTCGGCAGCACGAGAGAGCACGTTGATTTGTCGCGGTCCCGTGCCAGCCGCGACCTGCCCCCCCCCCCCCCCC
>DYKK01000117.1 GCA_020722625.1 Anaeromyxobacter dehalogenans | reverse complement strand
CGTCCGGCATCTGGCATCCGGGTTCCGGGTTCCGGGGGCGCGGCAAACGTGGCTTTGTCGTCGCCGCCCCGTCCCCCGCGACCAACGTCGCCCTGACACTGCCCCTGCCACTGATTCTGAACCTGTCCACTGAACCAGTCCCCGGGTTCCGGGTTCCGGGGTCCGGCGCCCGGTGTCGCGGTGGACGTGGCTTCGTCACGAGCTCGGGAACTTCGGGATGACTTGCGGGGTCGGGAGATTCGGTATGCTAGGCCCCTGGTCCGTGGGAGCGGCGAGGGGGCAGGGTGGGTGTTCCTCGAAGCGGGGGGTCGGACCCGATGCGCGGGCGTGCCGTGCGCTTCGTGGTCTTGCTGGGCCTCGTCAGTCTGTTCGCGGACATGACCTACGAGGGGGCGCGATCCGTGGCCGGTCCCTTTCTGGGTCTCTTGGGGGCGAGCGGGGCCGCGGTCGGCGTCGTGGCCGGCCTCGGGGAGTTCGTCGGGTACGGGTTCCGGCTCGTGTCGGGCGTGCTCGCGGATCGCTCCAGACGATACTGGATGCTCACCTTCGTCGGGTACGCGGTCAATCTGCTGGCCGTGCCGCTGTTGGCCCTGGCCGGGCGATGGGAGGTCGCGGCGGCCTTGATGGTGCTGGAGAGAACGGGGAAGGCCCTGCGCACGCCGGCCCGCGACGTGATGCTGTCCCACGCCACGAGCCGGCTGGGACGCGGCGTCGGGTTCGGGTTGCACGAGGCCATGGACCAGGTGGGGGCGGTGGTGGGACCGGCGATGGCCGCCTCGGTCCTCGCGCTGCGCGGTGACTATGGCCAGGTCTTCGGGTGGCTCGGGGTCCCCGCGGTCCTGGCCCTTGGGACGCTCGTCGCGGCCCGCCTGCACTCCCCCGACCCGTCCGCCCTGGAGGGAGGCGAGGTCCGCATCGGGCGTCGTGGATTCGGCCGGCCGTTCTGGACGTACCTGGCGGCGGCGTCCCTCGTCGCGGTGGGCTTCGCGGACTTCCCGCTCGTCGCCTTCCGCCTGCAACGGGATCAGGTGGTGGGCGCCGCGGCTCTGCCGGCGCTGTACGCGGTGGCGATGGGGGTGGACGCGGTCGCGGCCCTCGTCCTCGGGCGGATGTACGACCGCGCGGGCGCCGGGGTCCTGGCGGCCGCGAGCCTGGTCTCCGCTGCGGCCGCGCCCTTGCTGTTTCTGGCGGACGGCCTCGGCGCCGTGGTCGCCGGGATGGTCGCCTGGGGCGTCGGGATGGGGGCCCAGGAATCGGTCCTGCGGGCCGTGGTCGCCGACCTGGTCCCTGCCGGGCGCCGTGGAACCGCTTACGGACTGTTCCACACGGTCTTCGGCGCGGCGTGGTTCGCGGGAAGCGCCGCGCTGGGCGTGCTGCTGGACGTGTCGGCCGGGGGACTCGTGGCGGTCTCCATCACGGCCCAGGTCGCGGCCGTGCCCATCTTCCTGCGGCTGAGAAGGCGGTCTTGAGGCGGCACGATGTCCTGGGGCCGCGGCGCCCACGAAGGCGCTCCCCACGCCCCGTCCCCGACCCGCGGTGCCGATGAAGGGGTTGACGAGGTCCAGGAGGCGCTACGAAGAAACTCGACGCGAACCTGGAGCCGCGGGTCGTTGGACAAGTTCAGGAACAGGGTCAGAGGGCAGGCTCAGAGACAGAGACAGTGTCAGTGGCAGTGCCACGTTGGTCGCGGGGGCGGGGCATGACGAGGACGCCACGTCCACCGCGACACCGGATCCCGGACCCCGGAACCCGGCCTCCAGACGGGGCCAGTCGCGGCTGGCACGGGACCGCGACAAATCAACGTATTCCGTCGTTCTTCCGAGATCGGGATGACGGATCGTGCCCGGGATGGCGACGTTGACTCGGCGGCCTCGAGTGTGATACAGAATCCCCGTGTTTTGAAAGGAGTTTCCGATGCGTCCTGGTTTCATCGGGCTTGCGGCGGTCTTCGCCGTGGTCGGTTGCGGCGCGGGGCAGGGCGGCGAGGAAGAGATCGGGCAGGTCGTCCTGCCCGGGAAGGTGGACAACTTCCTCGCCCCGAAGGCGCAGGAATACATGGTCGAAGGCACGACCACGGTCACCCTGGAGGCCGAATACGCCGACGCCGGCGACGAGGCGAGGATGGCCCGGGTCCGGGAACTGATCCCGCTGAAACAGATCGTGGTCGGCTGGTTCCTGAACCAGTACATCGCGGCGAAGAGCGAGCACGACGCGAACAAGGACTACGGGGGGTTCGAGGCCCTCACCAAGAACGGCTCTTACGAGGAACTGGGCATCGAACACGTGGAAGGTCTGACATACCGGTTCACCTTCCGGCAGGAGCTCGGGGGGAGGACGGACCTCCTCGACGTCCTGCCCGCGACGGACGGCGAGAACGGGCGGAAGGTCTTCGACCTGACGATCGGTCGCATCAGCAACTCCGAGATGGCGCAGCTCGAGACCAATCACGAGTGGTACCGGCGGTCCCCCTGGTCCGATTTCGACCCGTCCAAGGTGGACCCGGAGAAACTGGACAAGGTTCCGCTGGCGATCTGGCCCGAGCCGCAGTCCGTGGATGCGTGGATTGACTACGGCCGGCTGATCGAGGACGGACGGATCACGATCGCGGTCCATTTTGGGTGGGATTATCACAACAACTATCACCTCCAGCACTCGAAGGACGTGTACGAGTGGCTGATCGGCCAGGGCTTCCAGTCGCCCGTGGCGTCCTACGACGCGCTCACGCGGGAATCGGGGCCGTTGACCAAGGCGATCCGGGCGGGCGGGCGGCCGGTCACGGTCGAGGTCTCGCTGTTCTGGGGAAAGCCCGGCACCGAGACGGACCCCGACACGGACGCCGGGGGGCGGGTCCTGGAAGAGGACATGAGGACCTCATTCAAGGAAAAAGAGGTCATCGTCTTCTCCGGGCATTCGGGGCCGTTCTACGGATTCGCGCTGGCCAACTGGCGCAAGACGGACGAGGGGGACCTCGACGATTCCGAGGTCCCCGGCCTCGAGATGCCGGCGGACCGGTACCAGGTGGTGTTCGCGGAGGGGTGCGACACCTACGCCCTGGGCCAGGCGTTCCGTCTGAACCCGGCCAAGGCGGGGGCGCGGAACATGGACGTGATCACGACCACGAGCTTCTCGAATGCCTCGTCCGCGCGGGGGCTGGAGGATTTCCTGGAGGCGTTCTTCGCGGAGGGCACGGGCGGGCTCAGGGCCGTCACGTGGGGCGAGGTCCTGGACGACCTGGAAGACAACGCCTTCTGGTTCCACACCATGTATGGGGTGCACGGGCTCGACGACAATCCGCACGGGCATCCGTTCGCCGAGCGCGATCGGCTTTGTTCGCCGTGTGAGCAGGACGGCGACTGCGGCTCCGCGGGAGGCAACCGCTGCACGCGGCTCGGGGAGACCGAGCGGTTCTGCACCTATCTGTGCACGGCGGACGACGGCTGTCCGGACGGCTACCAGTGCATGCCCGTCGCGGTGGGGTCGTCCATCCGAAGCCACCAGTGCGTGCCCAAGAACCTCACGTGCACGCAGCCGCCCCCGGGGCCCCAGGGCCCGGCCGTGATCCTCAACGAGGTCTTCGCCTCGCCCGATCAGGCTTCCGACGACGGCGACGCCAACGGGGACGGACGAGTGGGCATGTACCAGGACGAGTTTGTCGAGCTCGTCAACGTGAGCGAACACGACGTGGACCTGACCGGCTGGTCGGTGGCCGACTCGGTCATGACCCGGGCCGTGTTTCCCGAGCAGACGGTCCTTCAGGCAGGGCACGCGCTCCTCGTGTTCGGCGGCGGGAGCCCCGACGAGTTCTCGAGTCTCGGAGGCGCGCTCGTCCGCGTGGCCGCCCCGGTGCACCTGGGCCTCAACAACGACGGCGACCGCGTCGTGCTCTCGGACCCCTCGGGCACGGTGGTGGACGAGGCGGCCTACGGGCCGGAAGGGGGGAAGGGACGGTCGCTCGTGCGCGAGCGGGACGGAGACCCGACCGCCCCCTTCGTGTTGCACCCGGACGTGGCCCACTCGGCCGGCCTGAGACAGGACGGCAGGCCGTTCTAGTCCGAGCGTGGGGGCCGCGCGGCCGAACGACGCGCCCTACAGGCCCGGCAAGGGGGCGCGGTGGCGGGCGACGAGGGTCTCGACCGGGACGGACACGAAGGGGTCGGCGCGGAGCATGGGACCGCCCACCAGGCCCAGGGGCAGGAAGGGGACTCCGCGCTCGCGCGAGGCGGCCTCGAGGGTGGGGAGGTCGTCGGGGGAGAGCGTCACCACGGCCCGTGACGGGGCCTCCCCGAACAGCAGGGCCTCCGGGTCCTCGGCGGCGAAGGACAGGTCCAGCCCGGCCCCGAGCCCCCCCGGCGACAGAACCACGCACTCGGCCAGCGCGAACAGGAGCCCCCCCTCCGATAGGTCGTGTGCACTATGCAGAAGGCCTGACTCGATGGACGACACCAGGAGGTCGCACACGGCCCGGTGCAGGTCGGGGTCCGCCCGCAAGGGTCGCCCGCGGACCTCGCCGGTGCGCCGCCGCAGGTACAGCGAGCCGTCCAGGCGCGCATCCGTCGGGCCCAGCAAGACCACGACGTCCCCGGCCCGCGCGAACCCCGCCCGCACGACCTTGCCCACGTCCTCGACCAGTCCCACGACCCCGACCACCGGGGTCGGAAAGATAGAGCGGCCCGCGGTCTCGTTGTAGAAACTGACGTTGCCGCCGGTCACGGGCGTCCCGAACGCCGTGCACGCCTCGGCCAGACCTCGCACGGCCTCGCGGAACTCCCACATCACGTCCGGCCGCTCGGGGTTTCCGAAGTTCAGGCAGTCGGTCAGGCCCAGGGGGCGCGCGCCCACGCACGCGAGGTTCAGCACGGCCTCGGCCACGATGTTGAAGGCCCCGGTGGCCGGGTCGAGCCAGGTCATGGCCCCGTTCCCGTCCGAGACGACGGCCAGCCCCCTGGGCGGGGCGTCGAGGAGCCGTAAGACCGCGGCGTCCGCCTCGCCGGGGTGGACCACGGTCCCGACCTGCACCATGTGGTCGTACTGCTCGAAGACCGGGGCCGCCGACCGGAACGACGGGTCGTCCAGGAGGTCCAGGAACGACTCCCAGACCTCGCGCCGAGGGGGCGGGGCCGGAAGGGTCCACCGCTCCTCCAGGTCCGCGGGCACGGCCCACGGGCGCTCATGGACCGGGGCCTCGTCGGTCAGCAGCGCCACGGGCAGGTCCACGACCGTCTCGCCCTCGAACGTCATCTCCATGCGGCCCGTGTCCGTGACCTCCCCGATGGCCTCGCCGCACAGGTCCCAGGCGGCCAGGACCCCGAGCACGGCCTGCACGCCGCCGGGCGACGTCACGAGCAGCATCCGTTCCTGGGATTCGCTCAGCAGGACCTCGGCCGGGGTCATCCCGGCCGCGCGCAGCGGCACCCGCGACAGGTCCACCCTCATGCCGGTCCCGCCGCGCGCCGCCATCTCGAAGGTCGAACACGTCAGCCCCGCGGCCCCCATGTCCTGGATGCCCAGGATCAGGCCTCGGTCCATCATCTCGAGGCACGCCTCGAGCAGGCACTTCTCGGCGAAGGGGTCGCCCACCTGCACCGTGGGGCGTTTCCGGGAGGCGTCCTCGTCGAAGGCCGCGCTCGCCATCGAGGCCCCGTGGATCCCGTCGCGTCCCGTGGCGGAACCCACGTACACCACGACGCTGCCCGGCACGGACGCGCGTCCGTAGAAGATGCGGTCCGCCCGCACGACCCCCAGCGTGAACACGTTGACCAGGCAGTTCTGGTCGTAGGTCGGGTCGAAGACGAGTTCCCCGCCCACGGTCGGGACGCCCATGCAGTTGCCGTAGTGGGCGATGCCGGACACCACGCCCGATACCAGGTACGGGGTGCGCGCGTGCGTCGGGGACCCGAAGCGCAGGGAATCCAGGTTCGCGATGGGCCGGGCCCCCATCGTGAAGATGTCGCGCAGGATGCCCCCGATCCCGGTCGCGGCCCCCTGGAACGGCTCGATGGTCGACGGGTGGTTGTGGCTCTCCATCTTGAAGCAGGCCGCGAGCCCGCCCCCGAGGTCCACGACCCCGGCGTTCTCGCCGGGACCCACGAGGACCCGCGGGCCGCGCGTGGGCAGTTGCCGGAGGTAGGTCCGCGAGGACTTGTACGAGACGTGCTCGTTCCACATGGCCGCGAAGACCGCGACCTCGGCCTCCGTGGGTTCCCGGCGCAGGGACGCCGTGATCCGGTCCCATTCCTCCTCGGTGAGTCCCTGGGCCAGGGCCAGGTCTTTCGTCTGCTTCGCCATGAATCCCTCGAATCAACCGCGACGAGACGTCCGGATCAACGACTCGAACAGGAGCCGGCCGTCCTCGCTCCCGAGCACGCGCTCGCTCGCCCGCTCCGGGTGCGGCATCATCCCGAAGCAGTTCCCCTGGCGGTTCATCACGCCCGCGATGTGGTCCACGGCGCCGTTGGGGTTCGCGGAGTCGCGAGCCCGGCCCCGGCCGTCCACGTACCGGAACAGGACCTGCCCCGCGCGCCGCATCTCGTCCAGCGTCTCCGGGGGCGCGTGGTAGCGTCCCTCCGCGTGGGCCACCGGGATGCGCAGGACCTGACCGGCCTTGCAACCGCGGGTCAAGGCCGTGTCCGCGTTCTCGACGCGCAGGAAGACCTCGCGGCACACGAATCGCCCGCTCTCGTTCGGCAGCATGGCCCCGGGCAAGAGCCCCGCCTCGAGCAGGACCTGGAAGCCGTTGCAGATGCCCAGGACCAGCCCCCCCGCCTCCGCGAACCGGACCACGTCCGCCAGGATGGGCGAGAAGCGTGCGATGGCCCCTGCGCGCAGGTAGTCCCCGTAACTGAACCCCCCGGGCAGGACCACGCAGTCGGTCGGGGGCAGGACGGGTTCCTTGTGAAAGACGAAGCGGACGTCCTGACCCAGGACCTCCCCCAGCACGTGCGCGCAGTCCCGGTCGCAGTTGGACCCGGGGAACACGATGATTGCGAATCTCACGCCCTAGTCCCCCTCGACCGTGACCGTGAAGTCCTCGGTCACCGGGTTGGCGAGCAGGGCCTTCGCCATCTCGGTCGCCGCGGCGTGCACGTCCTGGGCGGCCGGCGTCCCCTCGAAGGACAGGCGGATGACCTTGCCCACCCGGCAGTCCGAGACGCCCTGGAACCCGAGGCTTCGCAGGGCCCCGAGCACGGCCCGGCCCTGCGGGTCCAGGACCTCTTCCTTCGGCATCACGAGGACCGACACCTTCGCCATCGCCTCACCTCCCAGCGCGCCGTCACGACTCGACGTACAGCCTGGACCGCCGCGACAGGAACACCCACTCCCGCAGCGGCCGCGGCCACGCTCCGGCCAGGGCCTCCCGGTACGAGCAGTCCCGGCGGATGTCCGCGAGCGCGGCCAGGACCCCCGCGCCACGCTCCCCGCCCGGCCGCCACGCGGCCAGGAATCGCCCCACGTCCTCGTCCGACGAGATCGCCGGGCGATAGAGGACCTCCTCGTCCGGGTCCTCCCCGACCTTGAGCACGACCCCGCCGTCCCGGTACGCCTTCAGGCGCGACGGCTCCAGGGGAGGCCGCACGACCGCGACCACGTCCGTCCCGGGGCATTCCCGCGACAGGGCCAGGGCCCGCGCGAACGTCCGGTCCCAGTCCTCGAACAGGACCGCGCGCGTGTCCGCGTCGTCCGGGTCCGACACGGCCACCCTCGCGACCTCGCGGGCCAGCGCCGGGTACCCGGTCGGGAGGCGCGCCGCCTCGAAGGGGGCGTACCCCTCGCGGCCCAGGACCGCCCTCGCGGCGCGGGCCAGGTCCGGCTCGCTGATTCCTCGAAGGAATATCTGTCCAAAAACAAGCGTCCTCGTCACCGACCCCGGCCCCCCTGTCGCGGCGTCCGGCGCGCGAGGATCGCGTCGAGGTGCCCCAGGTGCTCGTCCCGCGAGAAGCAGCGCCGGAGGTCGTCCTCCCCGAGGTGCGCCCGGACCTCCGGATCCCCGGCCAGGAGGTCCGCGAACGCCCCGTCCCCGGCCGCGGCCCGCATCGCGGCCCGCTGGACCAGGACGTAGGCGTCCTGCCGCTTCAGGCCCCGGGCCACGAGCGCCAGGAGCACCGCCTCGGAGTTCAGCAGGCCCGCGCTCGCCGCGAGGTGTTCCGCCATCCGGTCGGGCCGCACCACGAGCCCACGGACGATCCGCCCGAGCCGCAGGGCCGCGAACTCGGCCGTCGCGGTCGCGTCCGGTCCGATCACCCGCTCGACGCTCGAATGGCTGATGTCCCGCTCGTGCCAGAGGGCCATGTCCTCGAGGGCCGCCATGGCCCAGGCCCGCAGGAGCCGGGCCTGCCCGCAGACGTTCTCGCTGTCCACGGGGTTCTTCTTGTGGGGCATCGCGGACGACCCGCGCTGGCCCGTGGCGAAGGGCTCCTGGGCCTCCCCGACCTCCGTGCGCTGCAAGTGGCGGAAAATGACCGCGATCCGTTCGAGGGTCCCGCCGATCACCGCCAGGGCCGTGAAGAAGGCCGCGTGGCGGTCGCGGGCCACCACCTGGGTCGCCACCGGTTCGGGCCGCAACCCCAGGCGTCGCAGGACCCTCTCCTCGCGGGCCGGGTCCCCGAAGGCGAACGTCCCCACGGCCCCGGACAGTTTCCCCACCGCGACCCCGTCCGCGGCCCGGTCTCCGCGCTCGATCCCCCGGCAGACCTCCTCGCGCCAGCCCGACGCGACCAGGCCGAAGGTCGTGACTTGCGCGTGCATCCCGTGGGTCCGGCCGACCATCGGGGTCGCGCGGTGGCGCTCGGCCAGGTCCCACAAGGCGTCCGCGAGCGCCCGGAGGGCCGCCCGAACCAGGGCCCAGGCCTCCGTCAGTTGAAGGGCGAACGCGGTGTCCAGGGCGTCGGACGACGTGAGCCCGTAATGCAGGAAGCGCGCGGCGTCCCCGACCTGCTCCTCGACGTGCGCCAGGAAGGCGATCACGTCGTGGCGCAATGTGGCCTCGAGTTCGTCAATCCGGGCGGGGTCGAGGCGGACGGCCTCGCGGATGCGGGCCGCCCCGCCGGGAGGGGCCACGCCGTCCTCCTCGAGGGCCTCGAGGTAGGCGACCTCGACCTCGAGCATCCGCTCCCAGCGGCGCGCCGGGGACCAGACCCGGCGCATCTCGGGGGTGGAGTAGCGGTCAAGCATCGGCGATTCCCGGGGAACGCGGAACGCCTGGCGTCATCGCGTCGCGTCCGCGCAGCATCGGAACCCGTTGGTCGGACCCGGCATCAG
>DYKK01000483.1 GCA_020722625.1 Anaeromyxobacter dehalogenans | reverse complement strand
TAGCGGGGCCGGGGGTTGTCCTTCGGCAGGAAGCTCCACTTGGTCCCGGCCGGGAAGCCGGCGCCGCCTCGGCCGCGGATGCTGGCCTTCTTGACCTCGTCGATCAGGGCCGCCGGCTGCATCGTCAGCGCCTTGCGCAGCGCCTGGAAACCGCCCGTCGCCTGGTGCTTCGCCAGTCGCACCCATGCCCCCGGTCACGGCCCGTCCCGGCTGCCGCCCGCGCTGCCCCCCATGGCGTACGAGCGCCATCCCGGCGCGGCGTCACGCCCATTGCCGCAGCGCTACCGTCGCCGCGAGCCCGAGAGGACCGCCCTGCACACGGTCGTGCGCGGCCACCTGGCGACCTTCCTGGAGGACGGCCACCAGCGCTTCGATTGCGGCACGGGTTACCCCGCGTTTGTCGAGCACGAATTCCGCCGCTACCTGGACTGCGGACTGTTGGCAAACGGCTTCGCCCGCTTGCGCTGCCCGTCGTGCGGCTTCGAGCAACTCGTCGCCTTCTCCTGCAAGGGCCGTCTCTGCCCGTCGTGCTGGGCCCGTCGAGCCGCGGCAACCGCCGCAGACCTGGTCGACCGCGTCCTGCCCGAGGCCCGTTATCGCCAGTGGGTGCTGACCTTTCCTTGGCCGATGCGCTTCCACCTTGCCACCGACCGGGCCTTCCAATCCGAGGTCCTTCGCGCCTTCCTGCGCACCGTGGCTGCGTGGCTGCGCCTGCGAGGCCGCAGGCTGGGCATCCGGGACGGCCAGGCCGGCGCCGTCACCTTCGTCCAGCGCTTCGGCGGCATCCTCAATCTCAATCCCCATTTCCACAGCCTGATGCCCGACGGGCTCTTCGTCGCGGGGACCGACGAACGGGTCACCTTCGTGCCCTTGCCGCCGCCCACCGACGACGACATCGCGCGGCTGGCGACCCGTCTGGCCAAGAGGATCGGCGACATCGCCCGCAGGCGCTTTGCCCAGGCCGAGGACGAACTCCCCCTCCTCGACCCCGGCACCCTGCCCCTCAAGACCTCGGCCGCCGAGGCCATCGAGGTCCCGGGTCCCCGCCAGCGCCGGGGGCATGTCCCCGACGATCTCCCACCGGTCCCCGCCCACGGCGACAAGCCCCTGTGCGCCCGGGTCCAGGGCTTTCCCCTGCACGCCGCACGCGTCGTCGAGCCTGCCGACCGCGACGGCCTCGAGCGCCTCTGCCGCTACGGCCTACGCACCCCCTTTTCCCTGGACCGCCTGACCCTTGCCCCCGACGGACGGGTCCGCTACCGCCTGCACCGCCCCTGGCCCACGCCGGAGGGAAGGACCGAGATCGTCCTCGACCCCGTCGCCTTCCTGCGCAGGCTTTCCGCGCTGCTGCCGACTCCGTACGCCAACCTCGTCCGCTACCACGGCGCCTTCGCAAACAGGTCCAGGCC
>DYKK01000482.1 GCA_020722625.1 Anaeromyxobacter dehalogenans | reverse complement strand
ACGTGCCGGTGGCACGTCCGATAGCCGGGGGAAGTCGCGGCCCCAGGGTGGTGAATCGGTACGTGGTCATTTTGAAGCGACTTCAAGGTATTGCGGAATTCGGTGGCGGATTCTGGGCCGCGGCGACCGGGGGGAACGCCCCGGCGACGGGCTGGCTGGCCCTGCTGGCCTTTGCGGCGTGGGGATTCGCCGCCCGATGCCGGACGCGCCGTCCCGACCCGAGGTCGTGACCTCGTCCCGACCCGCGATCACCACAGTGGAAGATGGACGGCCTGGGGCGCGGGGGACCGCAGGTGCGCCAGGATCGCGTCCCGCAGGGCCAGGGCGATGCGCTCCTGGTAGGGCGCACGCAGGAGGTCCAGGCCCTCGTCCGGGTGCGTGATGAACCCGACCTCCACGACCACCGCGGGGACCCGGGCGCGCTCCAGCACCGTGAACGCGCCCTGACGCACGTCCCGGCTCGGGGTGTGGGGGAAGGCACGGCGCAGGGTCGCGAGGATGCCGTCGGCCAGGACCGCGGACTCCGCGAGCGAGCCGTTGCGGCCGAGGTCCGCCAGGATCCCGGCGAGGACCGGGTCCTGGCCGGGGGCAGGGCCTGACTCGTTTTCCCGGCGTGCCACCTCGTCGGCCGCCGGGTCGCTGCCGGTCCGGCCCAGGTAGAAGACCTCGATTCCCCGCGCCTGCCCCGCGGGGTCCGCGTTGCAGTGGATGCTCACGAAGGCGTCGGCCTCGACCGCGTTGGCGATTTCGGCCCGCTCCGCGAGACCCACGAACACGTCGTCCTTGCGGGTGTAAAAGACCGCCACGTCCGATTCGGCCTCGAGGAGCCTTCCGAGCCGCAGGCCGATGCCCAGGGTGACGTATTTTTCGTACACGCCGTATGGCCCGACCGCGCCCATGTTTTGACCGCCGTGGCCCGGGTCAATGACGACCCGGTGACGCGGGGGCTCGGCCAGGGCCTCGCCGACCATCCCCCAACAGACCAGCAAGGTGATCGCCCGCCACACGACCGGCACCTCCCACCCGGACCCGATCCTATCCGGGTCGCCTTCATCGCGCCAAGTTCAGAGATCGATCCCGGATTCCCCGCTGTCCAGGCGTTGAATCCGGGTCGGACCGCCAGGACTCCCCCGGCCCGCGCCCCGGCGACCATCGGTCGCGGGGCGGGTCCTCCACCTCGCTCATCCGACTCAATGTTGGGCGGCGAGGTCATCCGGATTTCGTCAGTGTCAGCGCCAGTGTCAGTGTCAGTGTCAGTGCCACGTTGGTCGCGATGAACGGAGCGTGACGACAAGGCCACGTGCACCGCGACCCCGGATCCCGGGCCCAGGGACAGGATCAGGTGACAGTATCAGTGTCAGTCGGCATCCTCGACCTCCATCACCGACGCCGATGTCAAGGATTGGCCAACTTGCCCATGAA
>DYKK01000116.1 GCA_020722625.1 Anaeromyxobacter dehalogenans | reverse complement strand
CGTGACGGATCCCACGCCGGGTGGAATAATCCGGCCGCGGGGCCGTTACCCTGCACGACTTTTTCGGGGGGCACTCGATGGAGCAAGACGTCCGCGTCCTGACCGAGATGGTGAAGAAGGAGAGCGCCTTCGTGGACCGCGTGACGGCCGAGATCGCCAAGGTCGTCATCGGCCAGCGCGAGATGATCGAGCGCATCCTGATCGCCCTGCTGTGCCGGGGCCACGTCCTGCTGGAGGGCGTGCCGGGCCTGGCCAAGACCCTGACCGTGCGCACGGTCGCGGACGTGATGGAGGCGTCCTTCTCGCGCATCCAGTTCACCCCGGACCTCCTGCCCGCGGACCTGACCGGGACCCAGATCTACAACCAGCAGACCGGGGCCTTCACCGTGAAGAAGGGCCCGATCTTCGCGAGCATCGTGCTCGCGGACGAGGTGAACCGCGCCCCGGCCAAGGTCCAGAGCGCCCTGCTCGAGGCCATGCAGGAGCGCCAGGTGACCATCGGGGACCAGACCTTCCGCCTGCCGGATCCGTTTCTGGTGCTCGCGACCCAGAACCCCATCGAGCAGGAGGGGACCTACCCCCTGCCCGAGGCCCAGATTGACCGCTTCATGATGATGGTCCGGGTCACGTACCCGACCCGCGAGGAGGAGACGGCGATCATGGAGCGGATGGTGCTCGCGGCGCCCCCCCGGCCCGACAAGGTCCTGTCCGTGGCCGACCTGGACCGCGCCCGCTCGGTGATGGCCGAGATCTACATGGACCCCAAGGTCAAGCAGTACATCGTGGACCTGGTCCTGGCCTCGCGCCGGCCCGACGAGGCCGGCATTCCGGGGCTCCGGGAGTACATCCGGTACGGGGCCTCCCCCCGGGCGAGCATCTACCTGAACGAGGCCGCGCGCGCCCACGCCTTCCTGCGACACCGCGGCTACGTGATCCCCGAGGACGTGAAGGCGATCGGCTACGACGTGCTGCGGCACCGGATCATCCTGTCGTACGAGGCCGAGGCCGAGAACCTGACCGCGGAGGACCTCCTGCGCCGGCTCTTCGAGTCGGTCCAGGTGCCGTGACCTTCCGCCGGGGAAGCGACCATGCCCGGACCGGACTCCACCGACCTGAAGGCCCTGCTCGCGCGGGTGCGGCGCATCGAGATCACGGCGCAGCGCCTGGTCAACGAGCAGTTGAGCGGCCGGTACCACAGCGTGTTCAAGGGCCGGGGCATGTCCTTCGACGAGGTCCGGCCCTACGCCCCCGGGGACGAGGTCCGCCTGATCGACTGGAACGTCTCCGCCCGGACGGGCGAGGTCTTCGTCAAGCGGTTCGTCGAGGAACGGGAACTGACCGTCCTGATCCTGGCCGACGCCTCGGCCTCGATGGACTTCGGCCTGTGCGCGGCCGAGTACCGGCGCCTGGGTGAGGTCGAGCGCGTCGAGGACACCAAGCGCGAACTCGCGGCCCAGGTCGCGGCCGCCATCGCGCTGTCCGCCCAGATCAACAACGACCGCGTGGGGCTCATCACGTTCGGGGCCGCGGTGCGGACCTTCATTCCGCCCCGCAAGGGCCGGCAGCACGCCCTGCGGGTCATCCGCGAGGTCCTGGCCATGCGCGCCGAAGGCTCGCCGTCGGACCTTTCGGGGGCCCTCGCGTATCTCGGGCGCGTGATGAAGCGACGGGCCGCGGTGTTCATCGTGTCGGACTTCGAGGTCCCGCCGTTCGAGCCGGCCCTGCGCGTGACCACGCGGCGCCACGATGTCCACGCCCTGATGGTCCGCGACCCGGTGGAAGACGGGGAGGGGCTGCCGGCCGGGGGCCTCGTCCCGATGCGCGACGCCGAGACGGGCGAGGTCGCGTTCGTGCCCGTGACCCGCGCCTTCCGGGACCGGCTGCAGGCCCGGGCCCGGACGCGCCAGGCCGAGGTCACCCAGGTCTTCCACCGCCTGAAGGTCCCCTGGACGCGGTTCGCGACGGACGCGCCCTACGACCGGGCCCTCGCGCGCCACTTCGCCCGGCTGAAGAGCAAGGCCCTATGACGAGGCGGACACAGACACGGATGATCGCGGCCGCGGCCCTGGCCGCGTGGGCGGGCCTCGCGACCGCGGATGAGCCGCCGCGCCCGCCCGAGGGGGAACCCACGATCCGCGTGGACATCGCCCCCACGAACGTCGTGGTCGGTCGCCGCGTCGTCGTGACGTTCCAGGTGGAGACCCCGCGCGGCACCCGCCTCTTTTTCCCGGAAACCCCGCCGACCGGCCCCTTCCGCCTTCTCGCGCACGATCGTGAGGTCCCCGACGTGGCGGGGACCGGGGAGGTCGAGGTCCACCGCCTGACCCTCCTCCCCGTGCGCGCCGGCACGTCGGTCCTGTCGCCGATCGAGGTCCCGTACGTGACCGCGGAGGGCGAGCCGCGCGTCGCGAAGACCCCCGAGGTCCGCATCCAGGTCGCCGGGACCCTCGGGGACGAGGCCGGCCCGGAACCGGCCCCGGCCGGCGAGCCCGTGCCGGTGCTGGTTCCCAACACGGTCCTGATCTGGACCCTCGCGGGACTCGGGATCGCCCTGGTCGCGGCCCTGGCCGGGGCCTGGACCTATCGCGCCTGGCGCCGCTGGCGCGAGGCCCATCGCCCCCCGCCCCCGCCCCGGCCGCCGCTTCAGGTCGCGCTCGAGCGCCTCGCGGCCCTCGACGCGGAGGGGCTGGTCGAGCGGGAGGAGTATCAGGTCCTTGCTTTGCAAGTCTCGGAAGTCATCAAGGAGTTTCTTGGCCGTACCTATGAGTTTCCGGGAACGGACCTGACGACCGATGAGGTGATGTCCGCCTTGCGGGACCGCCCCCTGGGCCGCGTCACCCCGCCGGAACTCGAGGACTTCTTCGGGTTCTGCGACCTCGTGAAGTTCGCGAAGTGGCGCCCGACGCCGGACGAGGCCGCGGGGCTCGTCCCGCGGGCCCGCGGCCTGGTCGAGCGAATCGGGACCCCTCTGGCCTCGCCGGGAGGGACGCCATGAGGTTCGAATCCCCGTGGCTGCTCGGGACCCTGGTCCCGGTCCTCGCCGCGGTCGCGTACGGCCTGTGGCGGGCCCGCGCCCGGCCCACGGTCCTGCGCTTCCCGACCCTGGCCGCGGTGCGGGCCGCCCGTCCGGCGTGGTGGGGACGGTGGCACCTCGCGCCCCGGGTCCTCCAGGCCGCGGCCCTGGTCCTCGCCGTGGTCGCCCTGGCCCGCCCCCAGGTCGAGGACACCTCCGAGATCACCGGCGAGGGCGCGGACTTCGTGATCGCGCTCGACATGTCGGGCTCGATGAATGCGGTGGACATGGAGCCCGAGCGCATCATGGACTATCACCACCAGGGTCGCGAGCCCCCGAACCGGTTCGAGACCGCCCGCGAGGTCCTGAGGCGCTTCATCGCCGACCGGGCCCAGGACCGCATCGGGCTCGTGATCTTCTCGGCGAAGGCGTGGGTCAAGTTCCCCCTCACCCTGGACCGCGACGCCATGCTCCGCATCCTGGACGGGCTCGTCCTGGACGACGGGCTGCGGGGGCCCGAGGGGACGTGCCTGAACGGGTGCACGATCACCGGCGAGGCTACGGCCATCGGCGACGCGCTCGGCCGTGCCTTCAAGCGGGTCGAGCACTCGGACACGCGCAGCCGCAACATCATCCTGATCACGGACGGCGACAACAACGCGGGCAGCGCGGCCCCGGAGGAGGTCGCGAGGTTCATCGCGAGCGAGACGAAGGACCGGCCCGTGCGGGTCTTCACCTTCCTCGTGGGAACGGGCGAGAACACCTTCATGCCCGCCCGCAATCCGTTCACGGGCCAGCCCATCCTGACCCCGGAAGGTTTCCGCGTGTACGAGCGCCCCCGCGAGCCGTTCCCGGTGAACCCGCCGCTGCTCAAATCCATTGCCGAGGCCACGGGCGGCTCGTACCACGAGGCCGCGACCGAGGACGAGTTTCGCCGCGAGTTCGAGGACCTGGAAAAGACCGAGTTCCGCACCCCCGCCCTCCAGCGCTGGCGCGAGTCGTACCTCGCGCCGCTCGGGGTCGCGGCCGCGCTCGTGCTCCTCGGCGAGGTGCTGGGACTCGGCGTGTTCAGAAGGTGGCCGTGATGGTGTCGCTCTCCGAGATCCGCTGGGAACACGCCGCGTGGGGGTGGGTCCTCCTGGTCCCACCCGTCGCGCTCGGGGTCCTGCACGCCTGGGCGTGGTGGTTCCGCAGGCGCGTCACGCGGTCCTTCTCGGCCCGGGGTCTGGTGCCGGCCATGGTCGAGGGCCGGTCGCCGGGCCGGCGGGTCGCCGTGGCGATCCTGGTGGTCCTGGGCCTGGAACTGTTGGTCACGGCGGGGCTCCGGCCCCGGTACGGCCTGAAGGAGGTCACGG
This sequence comes from Anaeromyxobacter dehalogenans, assembly GCA_020722625.1. Lineage (GTDB taxonomy): Bacteria > Myxococcota_A > UBA9042 > DTJE01 > DTJE01 > DYKK01. The sequence continues at coordinate 5,045 of DYKK01000116.1, read as the reverse complement.
TCGCGGGGGCGGGGGTGGACGTGGCCGTGGTGCTGGACGCGAGCCGTTCGATGAAGGTCGCGGACGTGGCGCCCGACCGGCTGACCGCGGCCACAATCGAGATCGCGCGCATCCTGGACGGGATGCCGGGGAACCGCGTCGCCCTGGTCCCGTTCGCGGGGCTCGCCTTCGTGCAGACGCCCCTGACCCTGGACCACGAGGTGGTCAAGGAATACCTGGCGAGCCTCAAGGTCACGGACATCCCGGTCCCCGGAACGGCCCTGGGACGGGCCCTGCGCGTGGCCGCGGGCGCCCTGGGCGTGGACCGCGAGGGGGCGCGCGGCAGCGCCCGCAAGGTCGTCCTCGTGTTCACGGACGGCGAGAACCACGAGGGCGAACCCGAGAAGGTGGCGGAGGAACTCGCCGGAAAGGGAGTTCGCATGTACACGGTCGGGGTCGGGACGCCCGCGGGCCAGCCCGTGCCGGTCCTGGATGAGCAGGGCCAGGTCACGGGCACGGCGCGCGCGGAGGACGGCGTGACCCCCGTCCTGTCGAAACTCAACGAGGACCTGCTCCGGGCGGTCGCCTCAAAGACCGGCGGGCGCTACCTCGCCCTGACCTCCGTGGGTGCGGTGGCGGAGGACCTGTTGAAGGAGGTCGCCGCGATCGAGAAGTCCGAGTACCAGGCCCGCATCGAGAAACTCCTGGAGGACCGCTTCCAGTACCCGCTCGCGGCGGGGATCGCGCTCCTGGCGACGGCCTTCCTGCTGCTCGGGGGCGCGGGCCGGAGGGCCGCGACCGCGGCGGCCGTCGTGACGCTCGCGGTGTGGTCGTCCCCCGCCGAGGCCCGGGGGGTCTTCGAGAAGGCGCACGGCGGCGTCGAGGACGCCCTCGAGACGCTCCGGGCGGGACAGGCCGGGGACGCGGCCAGGGCCCTCGCGGACCTCGTCGCGGAGATGCCCGACCGTCCGGACCTCCTGTACGACCTCGCCCTGGCCCGGGACGCCGCGGGCGAGCACGACCAGGCGGTCGAGGCCGTGGACCAGGCCCTGGCGGCCCTGGCCCGGGCCCGCGAACCCCGGCCGGACTGGCCGTCGCGGGCGCGGCTCCTGCACGCGAAGGGGACGATCCTCATGCACAAGGCGCGGGCCATGGACGGCAAGGACCCCCGGGAGGTCCGGACCGTCTGGCGCCAGGCCGTGGACGCCCTCACCGAGTCCCTGACCCTCGACCCGGACGCGGCGGACACGCAGCGCAACCTGGAACTGGCCGCGATGGCCGCGTATCCCCCGTGCCGCCAGGTGGACGACCGCCGCGAACCCAACGAGACCGCGGCCGAGGCCCCGTTCCTGACCCCGGACCCCGACCGCCTGACCGTGCGCGAGGACCTGGTCCTGTGCCCGGACAACCAGGACTGGTTCCGACTGCCGCTCCAGCCCGGGGAAACCCTCCTGGCGCAGGTCCTGGAACCCCAGGCGGGGGGCGCGCCTCCCGGCGGCCCGGGGCCCGCGCAGACCCCCGACAAGCCGGCCGCGGTGGACCTGACGCTGCTGGACCGGGGCGAGCGCGACCTCGCCCCGACCGGAACACAGGCCCGATTCACCGCGCGGGAGGCGATGGAGGCCCTGCTCCGGGTCACGGCCCCCGCGAAGGGCGGCGACGTCGAGGACGGGATCCCGTACGTGCTCGACGCCCGCCTGATCCCTGCGTGCCCGGCCGGGGATGACGGCGTCGAGGACAACGACTCCCGCGAGGCGGCCCGTTCCGTGGAAGACGGGGACCACGCCTTCCGGGTCTGCCCGTCGGACGACGACTGGTTTCAATACACTGAAAAGCAAGGGACCCAGAAGGACGTCGTACTCCAGGTGCCCGAGGGCGAGGGGCCGCTGGAACTCGAGGTCTTCCTGGCCGACGGGGCCCCGCTGGACGTGACGCGGTCGGGGACCGAGGACGGGGGCGCAGCCCTCGTGGCGCACCTTCCAAAGGCCGAGCAAGAAGCGCCCTTCCACATCCGGGTCTTCGGCGGGGGGAACCAGGGGTTCTACTCGCTGTCCATCCGGGACCCGCAGGGGGGAGGGCAGGACCAGGATCAGCCGCAGGATCAGCAGAAGGACCAGGAATCCCGGGAGCCCCGGCCCAGGCCGCAGGGCGGCCAGACCCTGCGCGAGCAACTGGACGCGATTGACCGCAACGACGAGAATCTGGAGGCCCAGGAGGCGGCCCGGAAGTTCCCGGCCCGCGAGTACGTCCCGGAGAAGGACTGGTGATGGTCGCAACCGTCGTCACGCCGAGCCCGATCGGGCGTCTGCCACGGGACGCCGTCCCCCGCCCGCGTCTGGAGCCGCGATCCGATGCATGCGTCCTCCCTTCGCGAGCGACCCTTTCTTTCATCCTCGCCTTCTCCGGTCTCCTGTCCCCGTACGCGGCCCTCGCCCAGTCCGTCACCGTGACCGCGGACCGGACCTCCCTGGCCGCGGGCGAGTCCCTTCGCCTGCGGATCGTGATGCAGGGACGGTTCGAGGACGCGCGTGGGCCCGACATCCCCGACTTCGATGTCGTCGGAAAGAGCACCGGGACCTCGATCTCCGTCATCGGGGGCGTGGTCCAGCAGGAGCAGCGCGTGGACCTCACCCTGGTCCCCCGCCGCGCGGGACGCCTGCGCATCGGCCCGGTCGAACTCCTGTCCGACGGGCGGGTCGTCGCGTCGTCGCGACCCCTGACCATCGAGGTCTCGGACCGAGCCCCTCCCGCTCCCCAGGGTCCGCCCTCCCCGGCCCCTCCGCAGCCCGTCCCGGCGCCGGCAGAGGAGGAAGAAGCCCCGGCGCCGACCGCGCCGGGCCCGCCCGACCAGTTCGCGGGCCGCCAGGCTTTCCTGTGGGTGCGCGTGCCGGACCGCTCCCTCTACGTGGGCGAACCCGTCTATGTGGAATATCTCCTGTTCGTCCGCTCCGGGCTTCCGGTCCAGGGGGTGCGGGCCGAGGCCATGCCGGACCTCAAGGGATTCGTGGTGGAGCAGGCGCGGACCCCGGAGGACGAGGGCCGCCGGGTCCGGGTGCGCGGCACGTGGTACGACGCCTATGTCCAGTGGCGTGGGGCCCTGACCGCCCTGGGTCCCGGCAAGGCCACGCTCGACCCGATGTCCGTGATCCTTGTGGCCGGGGACCTGTTCTCGCAACGGCGCTACCGGGTGTCGTCCGACCCCGTGGCCATCGAGTTCCAGGACCTCCCGACCACAGGTCGACCCGCGGACTTCTCGGCCGGGACCGTGGGGTCCTTCGTGATCCGGTCCGTGCTGGACAAGGACCGCATCCGGGTCGGCGACTCGGCCCTGCTGACCGTGACGGTGTCCGGGTCCGGCAACCTGCGCGCCATCAAGGCCCCGGACCTGCGGGCCCCGGAGGGCATCCGCGTCGCCCGCGTGCCCTCCTCGGACCTCGACGAGCGGGTCGTGGACGTCGGGGGCGTGTCCGGCCGCCGCCTGTTCCAGTATCTGTGGACGGCCGAACGCGAGGGCGAGTACGACCTCCCGCGCCTGGACCTCGCGTTCTTCAACCCCATGACCGGCCGGTACGAGCGGTCGCGCACGGACCCCTTGCGGCTGGTCGTGGCGGGTCACGCCGGCGGCGGTCCGATTCGCGAGGTCCAGACCCCCGCGGGCCGTGTCGTGGAGCTCGTGGCGGACGCGGACCTCTCGGCCCCGAGCGGACCCCGGCCACCTTCCTCCCTCCCGGCCTCGGTGGTCGGAGGGTTCCTCGCCGGACCGGCCCTTTTCTTCCTGGGGGTCGAGGCGGTGGTCCGGCACCGGCAATGGCGATCGCGCAACCACGAAGCCCTGCGGCGGCGCCGGGCCCTGTCCGAGGCCCGGGCCGCGCTCCGGCACCTCGCCAGGGAGGCACCCGAAGACCCGCGCGACTTCTGGGCCGGTCTGGACCGGGTCCTCCGCGACTTCTTGCGGGCGCGGTTCGACGTGTCCGCGGACCTCCCCCACGAGGAGGTCCGGGCGGCCCTCCTGGCCCGTGGGGTCCCCGCAGACGCCGTGGACGCCCTGATCGGGGAAATGGATGCCTGCGCGTTCGGCCGGTTCGCGCCGAGCGCGGCCCAGGACCGGGACCGCCCGGCGTCCCTGGATCGGGTCCGCGCGTGCCTGGCCGTCCTGGACCGCGCGAGGGACAGGCAGGGGTGAGATGACTCGGATTCGGGCCGCGGGACAGGTCGGGGCCGGCGTCTTCCTGGCCATCCTCGTCACGGCCGCGCCCCTGCGGGCCGAGACCCTCGACGACCGGTTCCGCGCCGGGGTCGCCGCCTTCGAGGACGGGCAGTACGACGAGGCCGCCCGCGTCTTCCGTGACCTGCGGGAACGCTACCAGGTGGCGTCGCCCGACCTCCTCGTGAACCTCGGGGCCGCCGAGTTCATGGCCGGCCGCCCCGGGGTCGCCCTGCTCCGCTTCCACGAGGCGATCCTCGCCGGCCCCGCCTCCCGGGCCGCGGACACGGCCCGGGTCAACGCCGACCGGGTCCGGACCGCGCTCAACGAGCGCCGCGGCCAGGGGGGGACCGGGTATGTCTTTGGACCCTATCACGACGCCTGGACCGCCCTGTTCGGGTGGATGCCCGCGCGCGGGGCGCTCGTCGCCTTCCTCGCGTCGTGGACCCTGCTGTTCCTGTCCCTCGCGGGGCGGCGGGTCCTCGGGTCCCGGCCGCGGCGGGTCGTGGGCGGGGTGGCGATCGCCGCGGCCGCGGCGAGCGTCCTGACCGGCGTGTCCGCCTATGGCGCGGCGCGCGTGGCCTCGTACGAGGTGGCGGTCGTCCTCGAGGACGGTGCGCCCCTGTACGACCGCGAGGACTCGCTTGAGCCCCGGATGTCCCTGCCCGAGGCCTTGGAGGCCCGGGTCGTGGTCCGCCGGGGCGCCCTGGTGCGCGTGCGCCTCTCGTCCGGCCAGGAGGGGTGGGTCCCCGAGCGTTCTCTGGGGTTCCCGAGCGTCACAACACCGTGATCCGGAACACGACGCCCTTCTCGTCCGGGCAGGCGAGTTCCTCGATGGCGGGCACCCAGTCGTCCTCGGGCG
>DYKK01000115.1 GCA_020722625.1 Anaeromyxobacter dehalogenans | reverse complement strand
ATTGACCCCAGTCCTTCTCCGATGATAGGCTTCGCGCGGCGTTGAAGAGGGTTGAGGCCATGCTGGTACGCTTCAAGCGCATGAATCGGGGCCTGGCCGTCCCGATCCTCGGGGTCTTCGGCGCGTCGCTCGTGACGTGGCCGTCCGAGGCGCGTGCCCAGACTCCCGCCCCGGAACCGGCCGCGGCCGGGAAGACGGCCGTGCTGTTCGTCCCGCTCCAGCGCTCGGAGCACGTGGCGGAAAGCGTGCCTCCCCGCGTCGAGGAGTACCTCCGCGCCCTCGTCGAGATTGACCCCTCGATCCGCCTGGTCACCGTGGCCCCGGAGGCCTGGAAGGCCCCGGAGGAGACCCCCGCGCCCGCCGCGGGCCCGGAGCCGGTCCGCGAAAACCCGGTCCTCCAGAAGGCGCGCGGCCTCGCCGAGTCGGGGCGGGCCGCGGTCCAGAAGCGGCGCTTCGAGGCCGGCCTGTTGCAGCTGATGAAGGCCGAGAGACTGTTCCGGGGGCAACTGGCGGCACTCGAGGACTTCGACCAGTACGTGGACGTGCTCGTGTGGATCGCGGCGGGCCTGGTGCTCGGCGGGTTCCGCGAGGAGGCGGGGCCGGCCCTGCGAAACCTCGTGACCGTCCGGCCCGACATCGCCCTGCCGGCCGCGGAGTTCGACAAGCGGTTCATTGATGCCGTGGAAGGCGCGAAGGGGCGCCTGGCCCGGGGGGCGGCCGTCGCGGTCCAGGTGAACGACGAGGGCGCGTCCGTCTATGTGGACGGCCGCCTCGTGGGGCAGGGGAACCAGACCGTCCAGGACCTCGTCCAGGGGAGGCATTTCGTGCGCGTGACGGTCCCGGGGATGCGGCCCCAGGCCCGGTTCGTGACCGTGCGGAAAACGACCACGGCGGCGTTCCAGTTCAAGCGTGCGAAACCGAAGGAGGTCGCGAAGCGCCCGGCGAGACCCCTGACAGAATACGCGCGGACCGGCGAGTACGACGCGGCCTTCGTCCAGGACGCCCGCGACGCGGTGCAGAAGGCCTCGTGCGAGTTTGCGGTCCTGGGGTACGTGGCACGGTCGGATGCCGCGTTTCACATCGGCCTGTTCCTGTTCGAGGCACGCGGGGCGCGGCTCGCGGCCATCGAGCCCGCGGTGGTGGACACCGACCTGACGAACCTCCAGGTCGCGCTGCTGGAGCTCGAGTCTCGACTCGCGAAGGCGGTCGAGCAGTTCCCGGAGGACCGCGTCGTCCTCACGCGGCCCCCCCTCTACGCGATCGTCCCGTCCCAGCCGCCCGTGGCGGTCCCGGCGCCCGCCCCGGTCCCGACGCCGCCGGCCCCGGCGGCCACGACGGAACCGTCCCCGGCCCCCGCCTCGCCCGCGCCGGCGGCCCCGGTGGCCGCGACCGCGCCGTCCGGGTCGTTCGAGGACCTCCCGCCGGACTTCCCGATAGAGACCCTGCCGGGCCGGGAGCCATCGCGACCGTGGTACGAGAAATGGTGGGTCTGGACCGCGATCGGCGGAGCCGCGGCCGTGGCCCTGGGCGTGGGCCTCGGCGTGGGGCTCGGCCGGGGCGGCGGCGGGGGCGGTCAGAGCACCTTCGGCGCGAACGTCCGCTGGTGATCGGGAGGCATCCGACATGAAACGGAACCTGGGAAGAGCCGCGTTGGCCGCGTTGCCCGTGCTGGTGGTCGCATCGTGCGGCGGAGGGTCCGGGGGGAGTCACCACCCCGGGCTCGTGTCCGTGGCCGTGTATCCGGTGAAGGGGACGACCCCGCAGGCGGAGCAGGTGGACCCGTTCGACCCGGCGAAGGCGAAGCAGGTCCAGGTGACCGTGACGGGACCGTCCGTTGCCCCCGCGATCACGGTCACATCCCCGTTCTCGCTGCACGAGGTCGCCGTGGACTCGATCCCGTTCGGGTACGGCCGCCAGATCATCGTGGAGGTGTGCGCGGCGAACTGCGACCCCAAGGTCGCGGGAGACATCCTCGCCCGGGGACGGTCGGTGCCCTTCGACGTCCTGGAGGACTCCGAGTCGAACCCGCCACCGGTCCCGATCTTTGTGACGCCGCGGAACTCCTTCTCGAGTCCAGCCACGGCCGCCGTCCCCCCGCAGCCCACCCGGCCCGTGGTCGCGGACCGGATCGGGGCCACGGCCACGCTCCTGGACGACGGGCGGATCCTCTTGCTCGGCGGGGCGAAGGTGAAGGCCGGGGCCGCGACGTGGTTCCGGGCCGAGGACCTGGAGGCGGTGGTCGCGGACGCCGAGGTCCATGACCCGAGGTCGGGGCAGTTCAGCGCGGTCGGGCCGATGACGCGGCCCAGGGCCTTCCATCAGGCCGTCAAACTGGCGAACGGGCAGGTGGTGGTCCTGGGCGGCTACACGCAGGACCCAGACGGCGCGCCGCGCCTCGACTCGAGCGTCGAGGTCTTCGACCCGGCGACCGGGACCTTCCGGGCGAGCCCCGTGGGGATCGTTCCGCCCGGGGGCCGCGCCCTCTTCACCGCGGCCCTGCTGGACGCCGCGACGAACACGGTCCTGATCGCCGGGGGGATCGCCAGCCCCGGGGTGGCCGGCGCGTACGCCGACGTGTACCTGCTCGACTGGGGGCCGGTGGGGCACGTGGAGCTCGGGAGGGTCCGGTACAACCACGCGATGGTCTTCGCGTCGGGGTATGGGCTGGGCACGCTCGGCCCGGAGGGGGTCCCGGCCTTCGTCCTGTTCGGCGGCCAGAACGACACCGGCACGGTCGCCGAGGTCGAGGCGCTCACGGTATCCGGCTACCAGGTCGCGCTGGACGCGACGGCGGTGGCCAACCTCCCCGGCGGTGGCCGGACCCTCCTGTCGGCCGTGTTCGTGCCGCAGCAGCGGATCGCCTACGTCATCGGCGGCTTCAGCGATACGGCGCTCGGCAACCCGTCGAACCGCGTGGACATCTACGTCCCCAACGAACGCGGCTTCTGGCTGAACGAGCGGGGTCAGCCGAAGGTCCTGCTGTTGAAGGAGGCCCGCGGGGCCATGACCGCGACCCTGATGGATTTCGACACGATCCTGATCGCCGGCGGGCGCGGGACGGGCGGGAGCATCCTGAACACGATGGAACTCATCGTCGAGGACTTTGTCTGCAAGGACCCTGAAAAACAGACCGGCTGCGCGTTCAGCATCAACCGGGTCTTCGGGGTGACCCCGTTGCTCGACCCGCCGCGTGCCGCGCACCTGGCCGTGTTCGACGCCACGCGGCGCGTGTTCCTCGCCGGGGGCTTCTCGCAGCCCTATGCGCCGGTCCAGGACGCAGTCTTCTACAACCCGGATTGACGGCATGACGGCGAACCGGTGCATCCTTCTCGCGGTCCTGTGGGCCTGCTCGGGGGGCGGCGCAGGCGACCTTCAGTTCCACAGCGCCTCCCTGGTCTTCGCCGAGGACTCGGGGACCGGGTGTGTGACCCCGATGTCCCTGCGCGCCGGGCTCCCGCCCGGCGTGGACCGGATGGTCGTTCAGGTCGTGCGCGAGTCGGACGGACAGGTCGCGGTGACCCGGGTCCTCGCGCCCGGGGACCTCGCGGACCGGCGGGAGGTCGTGGTCACCGGGGTCCCGGAGGGGACGTACCGGCTCGTGGTCGCCGGGTGTGGCGCCGACGGACCTCCGCTCTGGGGGGGGCGGAGCGCGCCGTTCCACGTGTCGCCGGGGTTCAAGTCGGCGCCCATCGTTTTCATGACGCGCTCGGGGGCCCTCAACTGCGTGGGCGGCAAGAACCAGAACCCCCTGCAACCGAAGTTCAACGGGGACGGGTTCTACGTCGCGGGCCGGGCCGCCTTCCAGGCCGCGACCGTCACCCCGAGCGGACGCGTGCTGGCGACCGGGGGCTTTGCGACGGACGAGTACCAGGTCACGGGGGACGTGCTCAAGGCCGGGCGGCGGGTCTGGGAGTTCCACCCGGAGACCGGGGTCTTCACGGGAGTCTTCTCGCCCTCGGGGGAGCCACTGGAACTCGCGGAGCCCCGGGCCGCGCACGGGATGGCGGCCCTGGGCGCCGGCGGCGCCGAGTGGCTCGTCCTCGCGGGCGGGGTGTCGTCCGCGGTGCTCGGCCCGGAAAAGTATCCCGTCCAGGAGGCTCCGCTGGACCGTGCATCGCCCGTCCAGTCCCCGATCGAGGTCGTGGCGATCCCGGCCCCGGGCGGGACGCAGGAAGCGTCTGCGAGGTCCGTCCCGGTCACCCACGGCGCGGCCTTCCCCTCGTGGGCGTTCTCGGGGGACGGCCGCATGGTGGCCCTCGCGGGCGGGAAGGAGTCCGGGGGCGTGTCCGGGGCCGTGACGGTCGTGACCCTGGACGAGGCGGCCCTGTCCGGGACCACCGGGCCGGCCGTGCGCTCGGGGACCCTGACCCGCAAGCGGTTCGGGGCCTCGATGGTGTTCCTGTCCACCGGAGACCTCCTGCTGATCGGGGGGTCCGACGGGACCGGACCCGCAGGGATGGAGGTCGTGCGCGCGTCGGGAACGGACGCGATCGAGTCCGTGGTCCTGACCGCGGACCTTCCGGCGGGGGTGGCGGCCACGGCGTTCGCGTCCGTGGCGGTCCTCTCGGACGACAAGACGTCGGCCTCGATCCTGGTCCTGGGAGGGAACCCGGTGGGCGGCGCGACCGCGTTTGCCGACGCCACCGCGCCCAATGCCTTCCTTCTGGAACTGGACGGCGACGGCAGCGCCTACGACCCGGCCTCGGCGCGGACCCGGGCCGTGCAGGGGGCCGGCGAGTGGGCGGCCCGCTCGCTCGCGACCCTGGTGCACGCCGGGGGCCGCTGGCTCCTGGCCGGGGGATTCCGTTCGTTCAATGCCGAGGCGGGCGTGGCCGGTTGCGGCACGGGAGGACCGGTCTGGGGCGTTTACTGCTTCCCCCGCACGATGGAGGCCTTCGAGGCGGACGCGATCACGGGCGCGGTGACCGCGCTCGGCGGCCTGGAGGACACGAAGTCGCGGCTCGGCGCGGCCGCGGTCGCGTTGCCGGAGGGCGGGGTGTTGCTCGTGGGGGGCGTCAACGGGTTCGGGACCCGGCCAAGCCCCCTGCCGGCCGACTTCGACCCGCTCCTGTCCACGGGCCTCGTGTGGGTCGCGGACGACGCCTTCGATCCGGCCGCGTGCGAGGTCGCGTCAGGGCCCTGACCCGGCGGCGAGCACCGCGAGGCAGGCCCCTCCCGATCGCAACGGGCAGTCCGGAAGCGTGATCACCGCGTGACCGAAGCGGTTCTCGACCCGGAGGGCCTCGGACCCGAGACGTACCCCGTTCAGGGTGACCGCCGGGACCTCCGGCGATGGGGCGTCGAACACGAGGGTGATCGAGAGGTCCGGACCCGACCGGTGGACGACCTCCGCGATGAGGTCGCCGGCCTCGCGACGGACCCGCTGCGAAAAGCGGGTTTCGCCCACCGCGAGGGGGGAGACGGTCGCCTCGGGCCACCCGTTCGGGAGGTGGGGCCGCAGCCGCGCCCGACAGGTCGCGCGTCCACGTCAGGGTGTCGCGGGACATCGGCGACGACGCCCCCTGCGCCGAGACCTGGACGAACAGGGTTCGAGTCAGGACGGTGAAGAGGTCGGCGACCACCGGGTCCGGGGTCTCGACGCGGGCCGTGGTCGCCTGGAACGCCCCGCACGCGGCGATCGTTTCATCCAACAGGTCGTCGAGGTCCTCGCCGGCCATGCCGGCCCGCACGTCCGCGGTCCGGGCGTCCGGGGGCGCGGTCCCCCGCGGCGCAGGACGACAGGAGGACCATGACGAGCGCTGCAGCAGAAGGACATCTCATGGTTGTCACACCGCAAACCGGAAGTGGATCACGTCCCCGTCCCGGACCACGTAGTCGCGGCCCTCGAGGCGATAGCGGCCGGCCTTGCGCGCCGCGGCCTCGGACCCCAGCGAGACGAGGTCCTCGTAGGCGACGACCTCCGCCCGGATGAAGCCGCGCTCGATGTCGCTGTGGACCGCGCCCGCCGCCTGGGGGGCCGGCGTCCCCGCCCGGATCGTCCACGCGCGGACCTCGTCCTCGCCCACGGTCAGGAACGAGATCAGTCCCATCGCCGCGTACAGTTCGCGGGCGACCACGCCGAGCACCGGCTCGCGGACCCCGAGGGCGGCGCGGAACTCGTCGCGCTCCTCGGGAGGGAGGTCCTCGACCTCCTGCTCCACCTGGGCACAGCACACAAAGCAGGGAAGTCCCTGCACCGGCAGTCCCAGGCGCCGCAGGACCTCGGACGCCTCGCGGGCGAGGTCGCGTTCGGCGATGTTCGCGATCACGAGGACCGGCCGGGCCGTCAGGAGGGCGAAGGGCTGCAGGTCGGGGAGGTCGCGCAGGTCCGCGTCGTCCCGCACCCGCCGTCCGGCCTCGAGCGCCTGGCGGGCGTGCTCCAGGGCCTTGGCCTCGACGGCGGACACCGGCTTTCCCTTCTTCCGGTCGGTCGCGATCCGCTCCAGGCGGTTTTCGACCACCATCAGGTCCGACAGGATCAGGTCGGCGAGCACGGCCTCGGCGTCGCGGGCCGGCTCGTTCAGGCCTTCCTCGTCGTGGGCGCGCACCACCAGGAGGAAGGCGTCCATGGGCCGCACGAGGTTCAGGAACGCCGCGTCGAGTCCCTCGCGGCGGTCGGAATGCCCCATCGCCGGGGCGTGGGCCTCGACCACTTCGAGGGTCGCGTGGACCACGCGCTGCGGGTGGTACATCTCGGCCAGGCGGTCCACGCGAGGGTCGGGGACCTTCACGGTCCCGATCGTCAAGGCCCCGCGTTCGCGCGTGGCCCGGGAACCCGCCATGGCCTGGAACAGGGTCGTCTTGCCGCTCTGAGGCAGGCCGATGATCGCCGCCTTCATCCGTCTTCCTTTCCCGGTGCGCCGGCGATGGACCTTACCCGATCTCGCGTCGCGTCGCCTCGGCCCGGGCCAGCATCCCGTTCCGGATCGCGCTCAGGGCCTCGCCGGAGTCCGCCTCGAACCGGAACACCAGGACGGGCTGGGTGTTCGAGGCCCTCACCAGCCCCCATCCATCCTCGAAGCGCACCCGGGCCCCGTCCACGTCCACCACCGGGAACCCGGCGTCCTTGTAGTGCGCGGTCATCGCCTCGACCACCCGGAACTTCACCTCGTCCGGGCAGTCCACGCGGATCTCGGGCGTCGCCACGGTCCGCGGGACGTCCGCGAGCAAAGACGAGGCCGGTCCGTCGTGGTGGGACAGGACCTCGACGAACCGCAGCGACGAGTAGATCGCGTCATCGAAGCCGAACCACCGGTGGCGGAAGAAGAGGTGGCCGCTCATCTCGCCCCCGAGGAGGGCCCCGACCTCGGCCATCCGCGCCTTGATCAGGGAGTGGCCGACCTTCCACATCTCGGCGCGGCCGCCGGCCTTCTCGACCTCGTCGAAGAGGACCTGGCTGCACTTGACCTCGGACACGATGGACGCGCCGGGGTGGTCCCGGAGCAGGGCCCGGGCCAGGACCAGGAGGGTCATGTCCCCGAACACGATTTCACCTTGCTCGGTGACGATGCCGAGGCGGTCCGCGTCCCCGTCGTAGGCGATGCCGAGGTCCGCGCCCCGCGCGACCACCTCCCGGCGCAGGTCCTCGAGGTTGGCGGGGACCGTGGGGTCCGGGTGGTGGTGGGGGAACTCGCCGTCCATGTCGCAGAAGAGGGGCACGGCCTCGATGCCCAGGCGGGCGAACAGCGGCAGGGCCACGACGCCCCCGGTCCCGTTGCCCGCGTCCACCACGACCCTCGGCCGGCGCGGCCCGAGGCGCGCGTCACCGGCCACGCGGTCCAGGTAGGCGGGGACCACGTCGTACCGCGTCACCTCGCCCGACCCCTCGGCGAACCGGCCCGACATCGCGATCCGGGCCACCTCGCGGATCTGGTCCCCGAACAGGGCGGCCCGGTCGGCGCAGAGTTTGAAGCCATTGAAATCCTTGGGATTGTGGCTCCCCGTGACCATGACCCCCGCGCGCACGTCCGGCCCGTCCACCGGGGCGCCACCCGGCCCCGCCTCCGCCAGGAACATCGAAAAGTACAACAGGGGCGTGGGGACGACCCCGAGGTCCACCACGTCCACGCCGCACGAGGTCAGTCCTCGGGCGATGGCCTCGGCGAACGCGGGCGAGGAGGTCCGGCAGTCGCGGCCCAGGGTCGCGACGCGTTGCCCCCGCTCGCGCAGGTACGTCCCGAACGCCCGGCCGACGACGAGGACCGTCTCGCCGGTGAGGTCGCGGCCGACGACGCCTCGGATGTCGTATTCACGAAAGATCTGAGGGTTGACCATCTGGAGGCTCCGGAAAGGGTCACAGGAGCTCGTCGAGGCCGCGCTTCTTCAGCTCGGCCACCAGGGACTTCACGTCCTGAGTCCGCTCCACGGGGCAGACGAGCACGGCGCCCCGGGTCACGACGACGACGGTGTTGTCGAGCCCCAGGACCGCCAGGAACCCGTGGGTCGAATACAGGACGTTCCCGCGGGACTCCAGGGCGACCACGCGCCCGTGGACGAAGTTGTCGCGGTCGTCCGTCGGGAACGCCGTCAGAGCCCGCCACGACCCGACGTCGCTCCAGCCGAAGGAGGCGGGGATGACCACGAGGCCGTCCGCCTTCTCCATGACGCCGTAGTCAATCGAGATGTCGGGCATCCGGCCCCAGACGGCCGCGATCGCGTCCGGCGACGCCCCCTCGTCCACGGCCCGCGCGAGGTCCTCGACGGCCGCGACGAGGTCCGGCAGGTGGAGCCGCATCTTGTCGAGGATCACGTCGGCGCGGAACACGAAGATCCCGCTGTTCCACAGGTAGCGTCCCGCCTTCAGGTACGAGAGCGCGGTCTCGGCGTCCGGCTTCTCGACGAATGCCTGGATCCGGCGCGCCCGATGGCGGACCTCGGGGGGAGGGCCGGGCGGGCCGGCCGGGTCGGCGGGCTCCTCCTCGAACTCGCCGAAGCGGATGTACCCGTAGCCCGTCTCGGGGTGGGTCGGGGTCACGCCGAGGGTCACGATCTCCCGGCGTCCCGCGTGGACGACCGCCGCGTGGAGGACCTCGAGGAACGCGGCGCGGTCGGCCACGTAGTGGTCGGACGGGAGCACGACGAGGATCGCGTCCGGGTCCCGGCGCAGGCTTCGTTGGGCCGCCACCGCAATGCACGGCGCGGTGTTGCGCGGGACGGGCTCGACGATGAGGTTGGACGCGGGGATGTCGGGGAACATCGCCATCAGGCGCGTGGAGAGCGCGGTGGACGTGGCGATCTGGACCCGCTCGCTCGGGATGACCGGCAGGATCCGCTGGTAGGTCTCCTCGACGAGGGGGCGGTCCGAGAACAGGCGGAGGAGTTGCTTGGGGTGGTCTTCGCGGGACAGGGGCCAGAAGCGGGTCCCCTTGCCCCCGGCGAGCAGCAACGCATGGGCGTGATTCCAGTGTTCCATGGTCGCGCCTTCTTCCGCGTGTGTCCGGGCCTCCCTTGCGGCCCGCGCGCATCAAGGGTGCCACAAGGCGG
>DYKK01000481.1 GCA_020722625.1 Anaeromyxobacter dehalogenans | reverse complement strand
CGCGACAAATCAAGGTCTTCCGTCGTGCTGCCAAGACCGTGGTGGCGAATCGTGGTCGAATCCGGACGATTGTTTCCGTCGCCCTTCCGTGGTATCCGTTCGCCGTCCGTTTCGGCGGGGACCTGGAGATGGGAATCACTCGGGGAGGGAGACCATGAAGAACCGGATCGTTCATGTCGGCTTGTCGGGTTGGGTGATCCTGGGCGCGCTCGCCTGCGCGCAGTCGTCGGGGAGACGCGGTCGAACAACCCGCTCGTGCCCGGGTGGGACGCGTTCGGCGAGGTCCCGGTGGCCCTGGTCGAGGCCACTGACGTGATGAAGGACGTCCAGACCTACACCAAGGAGGTCTCGGTGTCCGAGCAGCCCGCGGGCCAGAAGCACGCGGTCCAGACCGAGGACACCGGTTACCAGGACCGGGTCACGCACGCCGAATCCTTCGGGTTGGCCGGGGACGAGTACCTGGTCCGCCTGAACGACCTGTCCCTGGTGTGGGACCCCCGCTGGGAGTTGTGGGAGATGTTCTGGCGGGAGGACAAGGTCGAGGGCTGCTGCGAGGGCCTGGCCGCCGCCTCGGAGTACGAGAAACTGATGGCCGCCATCACCTACCTGGGCCGGACCGGCCCCAGCGTGGGCGACGCGTGGGTCCACCCGGACGGGCACACGATCTATCGCGCGGTCGCGAAGGAACCCGTGGACATCGGGGGGCGGACCGTGACGGCCGTGAAGGTCGAGTTGCGCGAGGTCTCGAACGTGGATTCCACCGACATCCTCGGTCGCTGCATCCACGAGCAGGTCGAGGGCGACGTCGAGTGGACCACGCAGGGCACGCCGAGCGCGGACGAGGGCGACCACCGGCTGCCCCGGCTGCACAAGGACCCGGGATGCGAGGGCGACTTCGTGCATCGCAAGACCGGGTACGAATGGTGGTACGAGAACGTCCTCGTGAAGGAGGAGGCCACTTACTACCGCGTGGAGATCCAGGACTTCGGCTACGAGTGGCTCGAGTGGCAGGGGAGCAAGGTCCTGCGGACCTCGCAGGTGAAGACGACAAACGCGGCCGCAGCCGGGGCTCGGCCCTTCGTGCAGTTCACCTACACGACGGAGAAGGTCGCCTGGCAGGTCACCGGGTGGGAGACGCTCGAGTTCGAGGCGTACTGACGGGGCGGGGGAAGCGATGAAGCGGCTCTACCGTTCCACACGGGACCGGAAGATCGCGGGCATCCTCGGGGGCATGGGCGAGGTCCTGGACGTGGACCCCACGATCCTGCGCATCGGCTGCATCCTCCTCGGTCTGATCACCGTGGTCTTCCCCTTCGTCATCACCTATCTGATCGCGTGGTGGCTCATCCCCGAGGACCGCGAGGTACGTCGCAGAGACGAGTAGCCCTTCCGGGTCCCAAATCCGCCATCAATTTCCGCAATTCTTCGAATAGACATGA
>DYKK01000480.1 GCA_020722625.1 Anaeromyxobacter dehalogenans | reverse complement strand
GCTTCGCGCTGGGAGATGGGGCCCCAGTCGCGGCCCCAGGGTGGTGAAATGGAACAAAGCAGACTTCATGTATATTCGAGCAGGTACGAAAATTGATGACGAATTTCGGCCGCCCGCCCGGACCCGACGATTGAAGGCCATATCACCCTCCGCCCGAGGACGCCCCGAAGGCCATGGGCGGGACCGTACCACGGGCCGCGGCATTGGATCAACCTGGAGTCTCGGGGCAAGTCGTGGTACCATCTCGCCATCTTCGCCTTGGGAGGACCGTGATGCGCGGACGAGGATGGCGGACCTTTTTCGATGCCTATCCGCCCACCCTGGGATGGACGGCCGTGCTGGGCGTCGTGATGGGCGTCGCATGCGAGAAGACGGGGGACTGCCCGACCCAGGACAGCGGGGTGCCGGAGGTCGCGGAGACCGGGACGGACGAGGCGACGCGCGACGCCGAGGTGGCGGACATCGCGGTTCCGGATGGGGACGCGGGCGAACTTCCGCGTCTGGCGGCCTGCCAGCAGTGCATCGCCCCGGGGATGTGCTTCCGGTTCCAGGAGATCGAGGTCACCGAGCCCTCGGAACCCGAGGGACTTCCCGTCTTCCTGAACAACATCTGGACCCCGGACATCGCCGCGTATCGCCTGAACATCATGCTCTGCGTTGACGAGGTCGCGGTGACGCCCGGCGGGACCCTGGCCCTCAAGGTGACCGCCGGGGCCGCCTGGCACGACCTGACCATCGAGCAGGTCCTGCCGGTCCAGCATTCCAACCAGCCGTCGTGGTTTCAGTTCGTCGAGGGATTCACGACCACCTTCCAGGCTGAAGTGGGGTCCGATTGCATCTTCCGGACCGTGGGACCCGCGGACCTGTGGTTCCACCCCGGCCCCGTGGACCATGCGCTCGTCTGCTCGGCGGGCGACCCGAACATTGGGTTGCCTGTGGACACGATCCCCATCGAGAAACTGGTCGCGCAGGGCCGTTTCGATGACACCTGCACCCTGATCTCGGACGGGAAACTGGACGGGTGTATCGCGGACGCGGCCGCCTGCCAGATCTGCTCGTTCATGTTGGCGCCGGACTACAAGGAATGGAACAAGGAGCCGGACACGACCATCACGGGCGCGAAGCCGTGTGAATCCACGTACTGCAATCGGTACTGCGGGTACGCGTCGGGCGATGTCAGCCTGTCGAAAGGATCGCCAATCTGGGTCAACTTCGGCGGATTCGTCCAGGGCATCCCGGTCCCGCTCGCGTGCGACACGGACGGGGACGGGACGAACGACGGCTACAAACTGGCCGGGAACTGGGAGGCCGGCCGGGTGACGGTCCAGGGTCGGTGACCTCTTTCCGGGCGAAAAGCCGAAGGCGCAATGACCACGGTTTCGGCCCCAAGTCCGCCATCAAGTTCCGCAAGTCTTCGAATAAACATGAAATCTGCTTCGTTTCA
>DYKK01000114.1 GCA_020722625.1 Anaeromyxobacter dehalogenans | reverse complement strand
CTCGCGGTGGTATCGCCCGGCCAACAAGAGATGGGGCTCGCTGTCCGTCACGACCCGCGAGAAGCGCCGCAACAGCCGGCCCCGGAGGACCCGGTACGTCCCCAGGCACCCGGCGCACCGGACGTCCCGGACTCCGACGTCCGCCCTCACGAGCGGCCTGCCACAGCCCGGACAGGAGGCGATCACCACGTTTCCCATCCTCGGGCGGGCCTCCTCGCGACACGCCCCTCCCGCGCGAACACAAGTTCGCCTGCTGAATGGTAGCCGCCCTCCTCCGGCTTCGACAAGGGCGACCGCTCACTCCCGCAACAGGACCTCGTCGGTCACCCGGACGACCGAGTGGTGCAGGAGGTCCGTTCGACCTCCAGGACGGGTCGGTCGGACAAAGCACACGAGGCGATGGGCCTGTTGGCACCGGAACGCGGCGCGCGTGGAAGAGGCGTCGGCAGGACGTGTGACGCGCAACCGGGCGGGTCAACGGGGGATTTCGACCTCGACGTATCCGCCTTCCCCGCCCCCGCCCACGACGACCTTCGAGACCTTGCAGACCCGGTCCCCCAGGCGGAACTCGCTCCCGGCCGAGACCTTGACGTGGGTTTCACCCGCGCCGTTGCGTGTCCCGGCCTTGACGATCACCAGGCTGGCCAGCGGACCGTGGTGCTCCTGTCCCGCGGCGTCGCGGTACTTGCCCTCGATGATGTACGCGACGCCGATCGAGTGGTCATCGCCGTGCCAGACCGTCGTCTCTCCGATGCGAATCGTGGTCATCCGGTCCTCCTCTCGTGAGGCCCCGGTCGCAGCGCCGGGCCGCTCATCACACACGGCGAGCGACGCGACCAGGAACAACCCACCTGCGGCAACGACCCTTTTCATTTCGCGTTGATATGGACTGACTGGTAATATTTCTTGAACTCGCCCATCTCAAGGACGGGCCGTTTCGTCTCCTTGCCCCACGGGTTGTACAACTCGACGGTCCCCTTGGCCCGGTCCACGCTCACGACCGCGTAGGCGTGGTTGGGATACACCCCCTGGGCGGACATCTTGTCGAGCGTCTCCTGGTCGAAGCGGTCCTTGGTATAGACGCCCGCGGTCATGGGGAGCCCCTTGTCCGCGGCCTTCGCCAGCAGTTCGAGCAGGGTCGCGTCGTCCTTGGAGGACGTACGGACCGTGGTGGTCTTGTTGCCGGTCAGGGCCTCCATTGCGTCCTCGCTCTCCATGCGGACCTTGCTGCCCCGGATCTGCTCGTACCCGCCTTTCAGTTTGGCCCAGGCCTTCTCGATCAGCATGACCCAGAGTTCCTTGCCGTCCTTCGCGTCCTGATCGCCCGGCCCGGCATAGGCGACCCGGCCGCCCTGCAACGGGAACTGGTCGTCCACGACCACCTCGCCGCCCTCGTGGAACTTGACCGTGTAGGTCCCGTCGCCGTTGTCCTTGATCATCCGGCGGATGGCGTCGGGATTCTTGTCCGCGATTGCGGCGAGGGACGCGACGAAGTAGCAGTCTCCGAGCCGGCCCTGGGACACGTCGTCCATCGCGACCTCGTCCGGGTCGTCCTCCTCCTTGATGAAGGGCTTCCCCTGGACCTTTCCGTAGGTCGGGTCGCTGACGTGCTCGCTCTTCGGGTCCGGCTGGACCGCGGGGTCCTTCGCCGGCTCCCTGGCCCCCCCGTCCCCGGATTGCCGGCCAAGGCCGCCCGTCATCCAGGCCCACAGGTCCCCGAGCAGCCCCTCCGGCCGGGGACCCTCCCGCTCACCCCCTCCGGCCGGCCCGGGTCGCGCGGCCGCATCCGGCTTCAGCAGACCCGCCCCTTCCTCGTACCCGGCCGTCTTGAGGCGATCCTTGAGCCTGGCGGACGGGTGCAGGGTCGGGGGGCGTGCGGAACGGACGGCCCGGCGGGCGGCCTCCTTCACCTCCTTGCGGGCCGTCGTGGACGCGACCTTGTCCTTCGGGATCCGTCCGGTCTGGGGCATCGGGTCCTCCGCAGTAGAAGGCAAGAACATTCTAGGGTGCATCCCCGGGAAAAAACAAGCATCGCAAAAAAGGTACATTCAGAAGACCGGTTCAGTGTCAGGGGACAGTGGCAGTGTCAGTGCCACGTTGGACGCGGGGGACGGGGGGTCGAGGCGACCCTGGCGGCTGCCCGCGTCGAAACCCATTCCAGGCCCCGCGCGCCGTTTCAAGTTTCCTGGTAGAAAATCCGCCGATCCGGCAATGCCCAGAGCGCTCGCGTCGGGTTGCAAGAACGCGGCTCGGGCCGCATGATCGCGCCCGTGAGTCGGCTGCGCATCGAGAAGGTGGTCCACGGGGGCGCGGGACTCGGCCGGGAGGAGGGCCGCGTCTGGCTCGTCCCCTACACCGCGCCGGGCGACCTGGTCGAGGCGCGGCCCGTCCGCGAGCACGCGACCTATGTCGAGGGGACCTGTGAGGAGGTCGTCGAGCCCGGACCGGACCGCGTGGAACCGCGCTGCCCCTGGTTCGGGCGGTGCGGGGGATGCCACCTCCAGCACCTCTCCCGCGAGGCCCAGGTCCAGGCGCGGAGGGGCATCCTCCTGGAGTCGCTGCGGCGCTTCGGCCGGGTCGAGGGTCTCGACCCGGAGGTCGTCGCCGGCGATGACTGGGGATACCGCGGTCGCATGGAGTTTCACGTCGGGGCCGGTCGGCTCGGGTTCTTCGAGCGCGGCTCGCACGACCTCGTGCCCGTGGAGGACTGTCCCATCGCCGTGCCCGAGATCCGGCGCCTGATCCCGGACCTGGGCCGGGCCGTGGCCGAGGCGGGGGTGAGCGGTCCCGCGAACCTCGAGGTCGTGGTCGGCGCGGACGCCGCCGTGGTCGTCGTGGGAGACGGGCCCCCGGGATGGTTCCCCCCGACCCTCCCGGAGCGCCTGACGGCCCTGCGGGGCGTGTCGGGCATCCTCCTCCATACGCGAGGGCGGTACTGGCTTCCCATGGGTCGGCCCACCGTGGGGTGGGACGTGCCGGGCCCACAGGGACGCGACGTGCGCCTGGACCTCGACCCTCGCGGCTTCTCGCAGGCCAACGTCGGCTTGAACCCCCGCCTGATCGAGACGGTCATGCGCCTGGCCGCGCCCCGGCCGGGGGAACAGGTCCTGGAGCTGTACGCCGGGGCCGGGAACTTCACCTTCCCCTTGCTCGCGGCGGGCGCGCCGGAGATTCGCGTGACCGCCATCGAGGCGAGCCGGACCGCGCTTGCGGCCCTCGAACAGGCCGGGGCCGAGGCGGGCGCGACACCGGGCGGGCTGACCACGATCGCCGGGAAGACCGAGACCGTCGTGCGCAAGTTGCTGGACGGACGGAGGCGGTACGACCTGGTCCTGGCCGACCCCCCCAGGGGCGGGATCGCCGAAGCCGCGCGCCACCTGCCCCGCTTCGGTCCCACGCGCATCGTCCTCGTCTCGTGCGAGCCCGCGACCCTCGCCCGCGACACCGCCACCCTCGTCGCGGCCGGATACCGCCCGGACGCGTTGGTCCTCGTGGACATGTTTCCCCAGACCGCCCACGTCGAGGCCGTACTCCGGCTCGTCGCGGACCCCGACCGCGGCACGCCTTGACCCCCGGCCCTGCGGATCCGGTACGATACGCCCCACCGGCGACGAGGTCGCAGGGGAGATGATGGCGTCCGAAACCCCAAGTCCGTCCGCACCGCCATCGAGACGCCGGGCCGACCGGTTCTGGCCGTACGTGGCAGCCTTCGGGGCCCTGTGGGGGGCGGCCGAGATCACGCTCGGGTCGTTCTTGCACACGCTTCGGATGCCCTTCACGGGCGTCCTGCTGGCCTCGGCGGGCGCCGGGTTGCTGATCGCGCAGAGGCAGGCCCTTCCGCGGCGCGGCGCGGCCATTGCCACGGGCTTCGTCGCCGCGCTGTGCAAGACGATGTCCCCCGGCGGGGCCATCCTGGGGCCGATGCTGGGCATCCTTGCGGAAGCCGCGCTGGTGGAACTGGCGCTGCTGCCCGCGCAGCGCTCCATCGCGACCGCCTTGCTCGCCGGGGCCCTGGCCGCGACGTGGGCCGTGTTCCAGAAACTCCTGATGCAATACCTGTTCTATGGCGGCTCGGTGATTGACCTGTACCTCTCCCTGTTGCGACAGGCGACCGAAGTCCTGGGTGCACGAAGCGAAGCAGGCTGGACCGCGCTGGGCGGCGTGCTCGCGGTCATCGCCGGCGTGGGGGCCATTGCCGGCTTCCTGGGAATGGCCGTCGGACGGGAAGGGAGGCGTCGTCTCGCGTCGCCCGCGCACGGGGGTGCACCATGAGCCACCTCGCCGGCCGCCCCCGGGGCGACCGTTTGCTCGCGGTGATCGCCGTCGCCTGCATCGGGATGCAGTTCCCCGGCACCCTCCCGCTGTCGCTGACGGCCCTGGCCACCTGGATGGCGGCCGTTGCCTGGCTCGACCGTCCGGTCCTGCGTCGGATGTGGATGCCGCGCTTCTGGGCGATCACGCTCGTCCTCGCGCTCGGCACGGGGTTCCTGTTGGGACGACCCGACCTCGACCTGTGGGGCATTCCGTTGTCCACCGGCGGCCTGACGGCCGGCGGCCTGATGATCGCACGAGGAGCCCTGATCCTGGGCCTGACGTCGTGGGCGGCGCGCGCGATGACGGCGGGGCGCCTCCGGCGGGCACTGTCGGCGGTCGGGCTGGAACCACTGGGCGGGGCGGCGGCCGTGGCCGTCGGCCTGCTGCCCGAGATGCAGGGACGTCTGCGGGAGATCGCCCAGGCCCAATCGGGCATCGGGACGAACGGGAGGTTCTTCCGTCTTCGCGAAGTGGCGGTGGCGGGGTTTTGCGAGACCCTGCTGCTGGCCGAGCGGATCGCCGCGGGGAAGGGGCCGGGCCGTCGGGCCCGCATCGCGGCCGTCGTCGGTGCGCCCGGCGAGGGCAAGACGACCACCGTCCTCCGGATGGCACAGCGACTGCGCGAGGCGGGCCTGCGTGTCGGCGGGGTGGTCCAGCCCGGATGGACCGACGGGGTCAGGACGGGATATGCCCTGCTCGACCTCGCGACCGGGTGGACGCGATCCTTCGCGATCCTCGTGCCGGACCCGCCGCCCGGAGGCCCACGCTTCAGGTTCGATGACGCCGGATGGGCATGGGCGGCCGACCGGATCCGCGAGGCCCGCCGGACGGCCGACGTCGTGGTCGTGGACGAGATCGGGCGAATCGAGGCTGCGGGCGGCGGTCACCTCCTGGCCTTGCGCGCGGTGATCTGGGACGAGCGGGCCGGCTGGTGGCTCTTGTCGGTCCGGGCCGATGGCGCTGACGCCGTCGAACAAGAGGTCGGCGGCTTCGACGTGCGGATGGACCTCGCACCCGGCGATGACGAGCGGTCGGCGGACGTGCAAGCCATGGTGGCGAGGATGGTGGACACGGTTTCAAACCAGAAGGTCGGACGATGGGCTCGAGATTCGCAAGCGGCAACCCCTTCCGCTCCGTGACCATTGCCCTGGCGCCGGCCGCGGCCCTGGTGCTGGTCGGGTGCGGGGCGTCGGGCGGCGGTGGACGCCCGGACGCGCTGACCGCGGATGGTTCGGCCGAGACCTCGACGGGCCTGACCGTGAACGTCCTCTATCACGGGGAGACGCGCGCCGCGGACCTGTCGAAGCCGGCCACGACGGAGGTCAACGGCCTGACCTTCGTGCGGCTGTCCGACGTGGTGCGTCAGGCCTATCCGACCCTGGACCTTGCGAAGGTCGCGGCGGACTTCCTGGGGGGCGACGGGTTCAAGCCGGGCTCGAAAGCAAATTGCGCGACACTGATCCCGGTCCCCGGCACGCGGTTGGCCAAAGGGTACATCAGCCCGGAGACGCGCAACCTCGCGTGGGACGAGTCGCTCCAGTACCCGGGTTGTATGCGGGTCCACGACACGGCCGAGATCGACCTCGTGGGCCCATAGCAACGGGGACCCATGTCCAGGACGGCTGCCGGCTTCGCACTCGCGGTCGCGGCAATCGTCTGCTCGGTCGCGCGGGCCCAGGAATCCCCTCCCGAGCAGCCGCCGGGGGAATCCCCGACGCAACCCGCCGCGGAAGCCGCACCCGTGTACGAGACCATCGTCCGGGCCAGACGCGACGATCCGCAGGACCTCACCACCGCGCGCGTGGGTCGCGCCCGGATCGAGCGCGAGGGCGCACGCACGGCGGCCGATGTCCTGGAGCGCGAACCGTCGCTGACCGCGACGACCGGGCAGCGGGGCGAGCGGATCATCACGCTCCGCGGGTTCAGCCAACACCAGACGGCCGTGCTCCTGGATGGCGCCCCCGCCTACATCCCCTACGATGGGCAGATGGACCTCGGGATGGTTCCGGCCGAACTGATTGACCACATCACCGTGGTCAAGGGGCCGGGGTCGGTCGTCTTCGGCCCGAACGGACTCGGCGGCTCGGTGAACGTGGTCACCCGGCGGCCCGGGGAAGGGCCGCTGGCGGACCTGTTGTTCGAGTCCCGCGACCCGCAGGCGTATCGCCTGGCGGGGTACCACACGCTCGAACAGGGGCCGGTGGCCTGGCAGGTTTACGGCGGCATCGACCAGAGCGATTCGTGGCCGCTGTCGAGGTCCTTCACGCCCACGGCGAACGAGGACGGCGGCGACCGCAACAACAGCGACGCTAGCATGGTCCACGCCGGGGCCGGCCTGCGGGTGCGCGCGGCGCCGGGCCATGACGTGAGCCTCGGGGCCCTCTACCTGGACGGCGAACGCGGTGTGCCTCCGAGCACCGTGGACTTCTTGCCCCGGTACTGGCGTTTCACGTCGTGGCGGATGGCCGGCGCATCGTTGGCCCACGAGGGGACCGAAGGTCCTCTCGGGATGGACGAGATGGTCTGGATGCGCCTGTACGACAACCTGCTCGACGCCTACGATGACGCGACGTACGCGACCCAGGACAGCCCGCGGGCGATGCACTCGCAGTACCGCGACCAGCAGGTCGGCGGCCGCGTGCGCCTCCGCTATGGGGTCGAGGCGGGACACGACACCACCGTGCACTTGCGCCTCTGGACCGGGGCGCAGCATGAACGGCATCGCCACGAACCCGGCCCCGGGATGGATCCCCGCACCGACTCACGAACCCTCATCACGGCTGCGCCCGAAGTGGAGGCCGATGTCGGCGAGGCCTGGGCCTTTCTGGGCAGTTTCCAGGTGGACGTCGAGGTTCCAGGCGAGTTGCCGGACGGGTCGCTCGCGGCCCGCACCGGACTCGGGCCTCTGGCGTCGGTGCGGTGGCGCCCGGTCCACGGCCTGGTCCTGCGGGTGACCGGCGCACGACGCACCCGCTTCCCGACGCTGAAGGAGCGCTTCTCGCAGGCGCTGGGCTACCGCAAACCGAACCCCACCCTCGGGCCCGAGGCGGCCTGGCATGTCGGCCTCGACATCGCATGGCGCCCGACGCGATGGGTCACGGTCAGCGCGAGCGCCTACGACGCCGAGGTGTCCGGCCTGATCGAACGGGTCTCCCTCGGAGGAGGCATGGACCAGTTGCAGAACGTGGGGCACGCGCGTTTCCTCGGAATCGAGGCCGCGGTGGAGTTGGGTCCGGTGAAGGGATGGGAGACCCGCCTGGGCTACGCCTTCCTGCACGCCCGTCGTACCGATGAGGACGTCGCCCACCCGGGGCTCGCCTACCGCCCGGCGCACAAGGCGACCGCCGAGGTCGCCTATGCGCCTCTCCGGTGGCTGGAGGTCGCGACGATGCTCCGGGTCGTGGGACCTCGGGACTATGAGGACCCCGAGACGCGCCAGTGGGGTCGGCTGGGCACATCCGCATCCTGGGACGCGCGCATCGCCCTGCGCCCGGCCGCGTGGATGGACCTGTGGGTCCGCGCCACCAACCTTCTGGACAGCAACCACCAGAGCGAATACGGTTTTCCCGACCCCGGCCGCGAGGTCTGGTTCGGGGTGCGGTTGCGCATGGCGGACAGCGATCCGATGGCCCCGCTTGCGAACGGCCCGTGAAGTCCGATGGGCACGAGGGTCTTGTTCTTCCTGCTGTCGTTCGGGTTGTCGATGGTCGTCGCGGGGTGCAGCGTCGGCGCGGGTGCCTCACCTGACCTCGGGGAGATCGTGGACGCGGCACAAGCGCAGGACGTGACGCAGGCACACGACATGACTTCCGAGGAAGCGCCGGATGGTCCGTCCGATGTGCCGGACGTGGGCAGGCCGCGCCGATCGAGCATCGGGAGGCATGCCCGTCCGGACAGCATCCCCGCCCCGGGACACGGCATCGGACGGCCCAACTTCTTGAAGTCTCGGTCTCTTCAGGCAGTTCCTTGTTGCAAAGACTTTCCTGGACACCCTCCAAACCCTTTGGGATATTCGGCGCGGAGGTTTGGGTTGAGGCGGCCTTGCGTCAAGGCGGGAAGCGGGGACGAGCGATCCGCGTCGCGGGGCTTTTCAATACACCGCGTACTCTCACTGTACAGAGCGCCATCCCAGAAGAACCACGCCCTCGGGCCAAAACCGATCCCAGCCAGACTGCTCGAGTCCTCAGGCTCCGCATGAGAGGCGCCTTCCACGATCTTCATCGCCACAACCGCGCCCTCGGTACTGTGGTATGCATCCCACAGTTTGAGATTCCCGATCAGCCACTTGGCGAAGCTCGTCAGGTGCGGCGTGGCGACCTCCAGCCACGTGATGCCGTCCTCGACCACGAGACGGAACGGGATCTCCTGCCAGAACGTGTCGCCGTCCAGTCGGACCGTGGCCACGAGCTGGTCCTCGGCGGAAAGGTCCGCGCGCAACGTGCCGGGGAAGACGCGAAACCGCAGCGTGAGGGAGACGCTCGGCTGGACCCGGACGCCGTCGACCTGCAGTCCAGTGGCGACCAGGGGCGCACGGCCGGTCCGGGATCGCCGCCCGTAATCGTCAGCACGGACGAAGCCGTCGTGGCACCGGGCGGCACGATCACCGTGAACTGGTCCGCGAAGTCGACCGTCGCGCCGACGGCCGGATCGATCACCTGCGAAGCCAGCACCTTGCCCGGCGTGACCTCCGCAGGCACGGCCGCGGCCTCGTCCGACGCCACCAGAACGTCGGCCCCGGACGACGGGCTCCCCCCGGACGAACCGCAGGCGACCAGGAACACCAACAACCACGACGACAGACAGCAACGCATTCCGAGGCTTCGCATGATCCCCTCCCTTCCTGCGGATCTGTACGTGCAGACGCGCAGGCCCCCTCGATCGCCAGACGACTCTGGAACCTCACTATTTGCCGATTGCCGGGGTCGGTCAAGCGCCCAGCACGCTGCGGCCCAGCACGCCAGCCATGCGCATCCGGTCGATGGCGTCGTTCAGGATCCGCATGGGCTTCACGAACTCGCCGCGGACGTACAGGTACGCGGCGCGGGCCCCGATGGCGTAGGCGCTGATCGCGATGCCTTCCAGCAGCGCGAAGGGGTCCTGTTCCAGGAAATAGCGGTCCTTGAAGGTCCCGGGCTCGCCCTCGTCGGCGTTGATCACCAGGTAGCGGGGCCGGGGGTTGTCCTTCGGCAGGAAGCTCCACTTGGTCCCGGCCGGGA
>DYKK01000113.1 GCA_020722625.1 Anaeromyxobacter dehalogenans | reverse complement strand
CCCCGCGCCCCGCGTCCAACGTAGTCCTGACACTGACACTGTCACCGACACTGCCACTGTCCCCTGTCACTGAACCTGGACCTGTCCCCTGGACCTGTCCCCTGTCCCGACATCGCCTGAAAGTCCGTGGTTGTCTCGCCGATCGGTCGCGAAGTGGCGCGAGCAGTGCTCGCGCGTCCAGACGCGAGCGGTGCTCGCGTCTCCAGGGGCCGTCAACGGGACCCCCTCGGGCGCGTGTTCCACAGGGAGGCCATCAGGAGCGTCGGGATCAGGGCCAGGACGGCGAGGATCTGGAACACCAGGTCCCAGCGACCCTCCGCGATGTCCCGCAGCCACCCGACCCCCGCGCCCGAGAAGATCGCACCCGCGGCGCCCGCGCTCATGGTCAGGCCCGTGGCCGCGGCCGCGGCGCGCGGATGGCTGAAGTCCACCGTGGCGGCCCCGCTCATGAGCATGTCCGGGCCGTAGATCAGGAAGCCCGCGAGGGCCAGCAGGAGGGTGGCCACGACAGGATGCCCGGCCGGCACCGCCGGGAACACGAGGCACACGGCGGTCAGTCCCGCCAGCATCACGGCGCACAGGGGGGCGCGTCGCCCGCCGAACAGGGCGTCCGAGGCCCAACCCGCGAACACGGCGCCCGCGGACCCGATCAGGGGCAGGGCCACGGCCTGAAAGGCGCTGTCCCTGACCGACTGGCCGTGGAAGTCGGCCAGGTAGGTCACGGCCCAGTTCATGAAGGCGTAGCGCACCGCGTTCGCGCAGAAGAAGCCGACGGCCAGGACCCACAACACCCGGTTCGAGAGGGTCATGGCCAGGACCCTCCGGATCGAGGGCCGGTCGTCGCGAGGGGCGGCCCGGCCCGGCGCGGCCTTCTGGTCCTCGCGCACGGGGGCGAACCCGGCGTCCTCGGGGCGGTTGCGCAAGAAGGCGTAGAAGAGGGCGGCCATGGGGAGGAGCCACAGGCCCGGGACGTAGAAGGCCGCCCGCCAGCCGATCCGCTCGACCAGGGTCCCGGCAAGGAGCCAGGCGAGGACGTTGCCGACCTGGTAGCACGTCGAGAGGAGGCCGATCACCATCCCGCGGCGCCGCTCCGGGGTCCAGTTGGCCATGGTCTCGACCAAGAGGGACCACCCCGCGGACTGGACCCAGCCGTTGATCCCCCAGAACACGACCATCTCGGGGAACGTCGTGGCGCGCGAGAAGGCGAGGTTCATCGCCCCGGCCACGACCATCGAGAAGGTCATCAAGGCCCGCGCCCCAAAGCGGACCGCCAGCTGCCCGTTGACGAACTGCCCCACCGCATAGACGGCCGCGTAGGCCGACGGGATCGCCCCCACCTGGGCCAGGGTCCAGTCGGGGAACTCCTTCAGGATCGCGGGCTGGGCCACCGCGAAGTTCAGGCGGCACAGGTAGTACGAGGCGTACGCGGACCACAGGAGGGCGAAGGTCCGCACCTGCCAGGCGAACAGGCGGCGATCGGTTGCGTCCTGCGGGGCGGTCAAGGCCGGCCCTTCCCGACGGGGCGTGACCCCATTATCAAGGATCCGCGATGTTGGCAAGTGCAGGATTGTTGGGGTTTTTCAAGTTGCAGCCGCGTCGCCACCCGCGCCACAGCGCGGATGGCTCCTTTGTCACAATCCATTTGCCAGGGGAACCCCGTTCATCAATAATCGCCTGACCTCGGGAGGCGAGCATCCCCCGTGA
Source organism: Anaeromyxobacter dehalogenans (assembly GCA_020722625.1). Taxonomy (GTDB): domain Bacteria; phylum Myxococcota_A; class UBA9042; order DTJE01; family DTJE01; genus DYKK01. The sequence goes on along the minus strand of DYKK01000113.1, from coordinate 7,844 downwards.
ACGCGCCGGCCGACGAACCACGCCTGAAGCCGATGATCGCATACGCCGCGGGCAGCCTCCCCGCCGGGATCTTGCTGCTCGCGGTCGCGACGTGGCTGATGCGCCTGTACTGCCCCACCGAGGACGAGGAGGGCCGTGTCCTCCTCGTCAGCCCCCTGGCGTTCGGGGTCGTGTCGTCCGGGGTCATGTTCGTGGCCGCCGTGACGGATGTCCTGGTCGGGTACTGGTCGGATCGGACCCGCAGCCGGTGGGGGAGGCGCCAGCCCTTCATCCGGGTCGGGACGCCGGTGCTGGCCGCGTCGTTCCTGCTCCTGTGGTTCCCGCCCGTCCAGCGTCTGTCCCCCGCAAACCTGGCGTGGCTCCTCGTGATGCTGGGCCTGCTGCACGTGTCGTTCACCGTGGTCGTCAACCCCTACCTGGCCCTGATGCCCGAGGTCTGGCGCACGGACGCGGGGCGCGTGCGCGTGTCCGTGTGGATGGCCGTGTTCAACACCGTGGCCCAGGTCGTGGCCTTCGCCGCATTCGGCGTCCTGATCTCCTCGTTCGCCGGAGGCGGCGAGGTCCTGGGGGTCCGCATCCCCGACGGGTTCAAGGTCGCGGCGGCGGGCACCTTCGTCGTGACCCTGCTCGGGTTCCTGCCCACCATCCTGTGGGTCCGCGAGACCCCGCACTCGACCGACAAGGAGGTGCCGTTCGGGCTGTGGGCCGCGGCGCGGCACACCCTCCAAAACCCCGCGTTCCTGCCCTACATCGGGGCGGGCGCGATGCTGTACGCGGCCCAGTTCCTGATCACCGCGGCCCTGCCTTACCTGGTCGTGACCCAGGTGGTCGAGGACGAGACCCAGGGGGACATGGTCGCGAGCCTGCTCCTCCTCGGCCTCGTCGTGGTGACGGCGTTCCTGTTCCCGCTGGCGGACCGGCTGGCCCGGCGGTTCCGCAAGAAGGACCTGTTCATGGCCTCGCTCGCATCGTTCACGGTCGTCCTGCCGCTCGTCACCCTGTCGGGCCAGGTCCCGGGCGTGCCGGCCGTGGTCCAGGTCGTCGCGTCGTGCCTGCTGATCGCCCCGGGGCTGGCCATCGGGCTCGTGATCCCGCGCGCGATCCTCGCGGACGTCATGGACCACGACGCGGAACGGACCGGGTTCCGGCGGGAGGCGATGTACAACGGGATGGAGGGCCTTCTTCAGAAGGTGGCGGGCGGGCTCGCCCCCCTGATCCAGGGCTCGCTGTTTGCCGCGTTCGGGTACTCGCGCGCCGAGCCGGGAGGGATCGTGGCGTGCGGGGCGGCCGGTGGCGCCCTGGCGCTTCTCGGCATGCTCGCGTTCCGCTTCTACCCGCTCCGGAAATGAGTCGCGAGCCCAGAGCGGCTCCAGACCCGGATGGACCGGTCTTGTGGGATGCTCCCGAAAAATTTTCTTCCCCCTTTCCCGCGAAGGTGCATAATCTCGCCGCCCGGCGCGGGATGGTCCCCGGCCCGACCGGCGGGTGACAATTGACATGGCGGACGGCGGACCGGTGGGCGTAGGGTGCATCACCGGACCCGTCCTCGGCGAGGGGAGAACGATCATGGGCGACGAGAAGGCGGCCGGCAAGAAGGCCAAGGGCACGGTGTTCGTGCGGAGCGAGGTCTGCAAGGGCTGTTCCTACTGCATTGAATTCTGTCCCACGGACTGTCTTGAGTTCTCGAAGGATTTCAATTCAAAAGGCTATCACTACCCTGTCCTGGCGCGGCCCGAGGACTGCACCGGCTGCGACCTGTGCGGCCTGTACTGCCCCGACTTCGCCATCTTCGGGATGAAGTTCAAGGACCTCGAGGCCCGCAAGAACGCCGGGGCCTCGGGCGGCGCCGGGGGTTGATCCCCCGGTTCCGGATTGGCCGAAAGACCCCCTAGCGAGGAGGAGACCTTGAAGGCGGACCCCAGAGGCGTCTTGACAGGCATCCACTTCATGGACGGCGACCACGCGGCGTGCGAGGGGGCCCTCGCCGCCGGGTGTCGCTTCGCGGCCGGCTACCCCATCACCCCCTCGACCGAGGTCGTCGAGCGGTTCGCGGCCCGCATCCCGACCGTGGGCGGGGTGTTCATCCAGATGGAGGACGAGCTCGCGTCGTCCATCGCGATCCAGGGCGGGGCCTGGGCCGGGCACAAGGTGATGACCGTGACGTCCGGCCCCGGGCTCTCCCTGATGATGGAGCACGTCGGGCTCGCGGCGATCACCGAGACCCCCTGCGTCATCGTGGACGTGCAGCGCGGCGGGCCCTCGACCGGACTCCCCACGCTCCCCGCCCAGGCCGACATGATGCAGGTGCGGTGGGGGTCGCACGGGGACTACTCGATCATCGCGCTGTCCCCCAACTCGCCCCAGGAGTGCTTCGACCTCCTGATCAAGGCCTTCAACCTGGCCGAGGAATACCGGGTGCCGGTCTTCTTCATGATGGACGAAGTCGTGGGCCACATGACCGAGCGCGTCGTGATCCCCGAGGCCTCGGAGATCGAGGTCGTGGAGCGCAAGTGGACGCGCAAGAAGCCGGGCGAGTACAGGCCCTTCGAGTGCGAGGACGGGAGCCTCGTCCCGAGCATGGTCAAGGCCGGCGACGGCTACCGCATCCACATCACGGGCCTCACCCACGACGAGCGCGGCTATCCCGCGATGAACGTCGCGGCCCAGGACAAGCTGGTCCGCCGCCTGAAGGACAAGGTGGACCTCCTCCGCGACCGGATCGTGGACGTGCGCGAGGACGGCGTGGACGGCGCGGACGTGGTCGTGGTCTCGTACGGGATCACGTCGCGCATCGCCGGGGCCGCGGTCGAGGCCGCGAGGGCGCGCGGGGTCCGCGTCGGTCACATGCGCCTCGTGATCACCTGGCCCTTCCCGTCCGGGCGGATTGCCGAGGTCGCGAAGACGGCCCGGGCCTTTGTGGTCCCGGAACTCAACATGGGCCAGATGGTGATCGAGGTCGAGCGTGCGGTCTGCGGGCGCGCCTCGGTTCGGTGCGTGCCCCACGCGGGCGGCACGGTCCACGACCCCGACGTCATCCTGGACGCGATCATGGAGGCGGCACGATGAGCGAAGACCTCGCCCGGTTCGAAGACGTCGAGAACCCGGTGATGCCCTACCTGCGCCAGGAGCGCATCCCTCACATCTGGTGCCCCGGCTGCGGCATCGGGACCACGGTCAACTGCTTCGCGCGGGCCCTGACCGAGTCCGGCCTGGACCTCGACAAGGTGTCCATCGTGTCGGGGATCGGCTGCACGGGCCGCGTGGCCGGCTACATGAGGCTCGACTCGTTCCACACGACGCACGGCCGCGCCATTCCCTTCGCGACCGGCCTGAAACTGGCCAATCCCCGCCTGAAGGTCGTGGTCTATTCCGGCGACGGGGACCTGTTCGCGATCGGGGGCAACCACTTCGTGCACGCGGCCCGCCGCAACATGGACTTGACGGTCATCTGCGTCAACAACTCCACGTACGGGATGACCGGGGGGCAGGTGGCGCCCACGACCCCCCTCGGGGCCACGCAGACCACCATGCCCTACGGCAACTTCGAGAACCCGTTCAACCTCCCGTTCCTGGCGGACGCGTGCGGGGCCGTCTATGTCGCGCGCTGGACCGTGTTCCACGTCAAGCAGTTGACGCGGGCGATGAAGGAGGCCCTCCTCAAGCCCGGGTTCACGTTCATCGAGGTCCTGGCCCCGTGCCCCACGCTCTACTTGCGGCGCAACCGCCTGGGGGACGGCGTGGACCAGGTCAAGTACTACAAGGAAAAGAGCACCATCAAGCACGGCGCGGACACCAAGGAGGTCGGGCTCGGCTTCCAGAGCGACATCGTCGTGGGCAAGTTCGTGGACCGCGAGCGGCCCACGTGGCTCGACAGCATGAACCAGCACTTCTCGAAGGTGCTCGGCACGCGGTTCCAGCCGTGGGGGGGCAGCAATGGCGAAGACTGAGATCCGGATCGGCGGGCTCGGGGGCCAGGGGGTGATCCTGTCGGGGATCATCATCGGCAAGGCGGCCGCGATCTACGACGGCAAGCATTCGACCCTGATCCAGGCCTTCGGCCCGGAGGCCCGCGGGAGCGCGTGCAGCGCCCAGGTCACGGTGTCGGACGCTCCGATCGGGTACCCATACGTGAAGAACCCCGACATCCTCGTGGTCATGTCCAGGGACGCGTTCGTCCAGTTCGCGCCCACCCTCAAGGACAACGGCCTCCTCCTGTATGAGGAGGAACTCGTCGAGCCCTCGGGACTGCCGGCGGGGGTGCGCGCCTACGGGGTCCCGGCCACCCGGTTCGCCGAGGAACTCGGCCGCAGGCTCGTCCTGAACATCGTCATGGTGGGGTTCTTCGCCGGGGTGACGGGGCTCCTGTCCTATTCGGCGATGGAGAAGGCGGTCCTCGCCTCGGTGCCCCGCGGGACCGAGGACCTGAACCTCCGCGCGTTCAAGCGGGGCTACGAGCACGGCCAGGCGCTCGTCGCGCGCGCCTGATCGCTTTCGAAGCCCCTGGTTGTCTTGTCCGGGGCCGCAAGGTACGATCCAGGCAGGTGACGAACCGCACGGGAGGCAAGGCGCATGGAGATCGAAGGCTACCCGAAGACCCAGACCCTGAAGGACGGCACTCGCGTGACCATCCGGCCCCTCGGCCCGCGCGACGAGGTGGCCCTCAAGGAGTTCTTCCTGGCCCTGCCCGAGGAGGACCGTCTGTTCCTGCGCGAGGACGTGACCCGACCCGAGGTCGTGGAGGGCTTCATCCGGTCCCTGGGGGACGACACCGTGTTCCCGCTCGTCGCGGACCACGAGGGCCGGATCGTCGGCGACGCGACCCTGCACCGGACCCGGCACGGCTGGTCCACGCACGTCGGGCAGATCCGAGTCGTGGTGGCGCGCGACTTCCAGCACCGCGGGCTCGGCACGGCCCTGGCCCGCTGCCTGGTCCGCCACGCCATCGGGATCGGGCTCGACAAGCTGGTGGCCGAGGTCGTGGACAACCAGAACGCGGCGAAGCGGGCCTTCGAAAAACTGGGGTTCGTGAAGGAGGCGGTCCTCAAGGGCCACGTGCGCGACATCCACGGGGTCAAGCGGGACCTCGTCCTCCTCGCGAACGACTGCTCCCACATCTGGGAGACGATGGAGTCGCTCGTCTCGGACTTCAGCCCCACGCTGGGTGGGTAGGCGCGGTCGCCTGTGGCGCGCGCTCCCGGTCCTTGACCTCCCAGGGGATTTCGTCTATCGTCAGGTGTCCGCCTTGCAGGGGTGCGCGATGAGGACGCTCGCCGGAGGATGGTGGCTGGTCGTCGTCCTGGCCGTGGCCGCGTGCAACGAGGTGCCGGTCCGCAACCTCACCTCGTCCTACGTGGTCCAGGTCCAGCAGGTCAAGGAGCGCGGCAGCCCCGCCAAACTCGACATCCTGTGGGTCGTGGACGATTCCCCCTCGATGTGCCAGGAGCAGGTGAGCCTCGCCGCGTCGTTCAACGCCTTCCTGGATGTCTTCCGCAAGTACACCTCGATTGACATGCGCCTGGGGGTCACCACCACGAACGTCTGTCCCTCGGACAAGGAGGGCGCCATCCGAGGGAAGTTTGTGTACTCCCCGAGCACTGTGTTGCCCCCTGAATGCATCCAGAAGCGGGTGGTCCCGTGCCTCGAGGACGCCGACTGTCAGGCCAACGCGGCCTTGCCGGACTCGAAGAACTGGGTCTGCAAGACGGAAGGAGCCTCGAGCCTCTACACCTGTGACAAGCCGGCCCAGTACGGCCCGGACAAGTATGAAGGCGACCTCCTCTACGTGGTGAACTCCACCTGCCGGTACGCGTGCAGCCGGGAGGAGGACCCTGCGGCATGCGCCCGCGTCTTCGGCGAGCCCTCGGCCTGCGACCAGGTGTGCGGATCGCCGGGTGGTTGCTCGTCCCAGGCGTGCGTGGACCAGCCCACCCTGACGAGCCCGAACTCCTGCCAGGCGTTCTGCCAGGCCGGCCCGGACTGCGAGGCCCGGTGCACCGCGGTCCTCCAGGATGCGTCGCTCTGCCAGCAGATCTGCACGGCCGAGGACTGCTTCACCACGTGCCAGAAGGCGACGAAGGCCCCGCACTGCGACCGGGTCTGCCAGTCGTCGTGGGACTGCCGGACGTTCTGCGAGACGTACCTGCACGACCCGGCGGGCTGCGACCAGGTCTGCTCCGCGCAAGACTGCTACGGGACCTGCACGAACCAGGTCTTCCCCAAGCAGGACTTCCTGTGCACCCTGACCTGCCAGGGGGCGTCGCAGTGCTCGGACCGTTGCATTGCGGAGTTCGGGGACTCGGAATACCGGTGTCACTACCCCGGAGGCGACAAGACCCAGCGTGGCTGCCTGCTCCCGGCGCCCACCTCCCACTGCCCGCCGGTGTCGCTGTTCAAGGACTGCAAGCCCCGGTGCGAGGTCCTCCTGTCCCGGCCCGAGATGGGCGACCTCGACCCCGCGAAGAAGTGCGACACGATCTGCAAGGGCGGCGTCAACCCTCCGCAGGAGTGCGAGTGCAACCTCCTCGCGGACGCGGAGGATCGGTGCCGCTGCCTGGCCGAGCGCGACCCGCAGACGGGGCTGCCGAAGTGCGGCTCGGGTGTGCAGTGCACCGCGATGGAGCGCTGCGAATCCTACATCCCCCCGACCATCGAGGCCGCGACCCCGCTGAGCCGCGAGGACCAGGCCCGGCGCGAGGCCGAGTGCCGATCCGTCGCGATCCCGGTGGTGGACCAGGGGGTGGCCGAGCGCTACTTCCAGGCGTACAAGGCCGGCCGCTGGGCCGGGGACCCGGCCTGGAAGGGGCTGGACGACGAGACGGTGCGCAACCTGGTCTTCGAGACGCTGTTTATCTGCCAGGCCTCGGTCGGGGCGATCCAGTCCCTGTGCGGGAGCCAGGAGCAGGGCCTCCTCGCGGCCTGGATGGCCCTGGACCCGCGCGGCGAGAACGCGGAGCAGGCGAAGTCCTTCCTGCGGGACGACGCCTACCTGCTGATCGTGGTCATCTCGGACGAGGACGACTGCTCGTCCGTGGACAAGGTGTCGCTGACCGACGTCGCCCGGTGTTCGTGTTTCGCGGACAAGCGGGGGTGCAAGCCGGACGGGACCTGCGACCCGGCGAAGCCGGGGCCCCTCTATCCGGCCGAGTGGTTCACGAACCTGTACCGGTCGCTGAAGACGGACCCGGCCCAGGTCTTCTTCGCGGCCATCGTGGGGGACGCGGTGCCCGGTTCCACGACGTCGCCTTCCAAGGATTTGGAGGCGGTCCGCTCCCGCTTCTACGAGTGCAAGTGCGACCCGAAGGCCCTGTCCACGGCGCCGAGCACCTATGTCTGCCTGTCCGCCCAGGGCAAGGCGGACCTCGGGTCGCGCTATGTCCAGGTGGCGAACGGGTTCGGACTGGAGGCGATGACGAAGGGCGGCAAGCGCGGCCAGGTCTCGAACATCTGCGACGACCGGGGACTCCGGCCCGCGCTCGAGGAGATCGCGCGCATCGTGATTCCGTCCCTCCAGGCCGTCTGCCTGCCCCGGCCCGTGGCGTGGCCCTGCCTGACGACGTGCCAGGACACCTTCGGGAACCTCGACCGGTGCAAGGCGTTGTGCCTCGTGGAGCAGGAGGAGTGCGGCGCCCAGTGCACCTCCCTGTTCGGCGACGAGGCGAAGTGCGACCACGTGTGCGGCATGCCGAACCAGGTCGAGGTCTGGCTGACCACGGCCGACGGCCAGCGCATCCGCCAGGTGTCCGAGGTCGAGAATCCCCAGGACTGGGACTACACGTTCGTGCGCAATGCCCCGAACTGCGAGAAGTTCGACGCCAAGGCCGGCTACCGGACCGAAAACGCCGTCA